>JANOGH010000250.1:0-15963 GCA_031414075.1 Betaproteobacteria bacterium
GTGAGAACGACTCGCTGTACACCTTCACGCAGGGTGCGTTCATCGAAGTTTATAAGCAATCCAAGTTGACATCCTGACACTTTCAGATAGGAGATGACTTGCGCTTTGTGGACGGGTAGCAGTTTTTCAACGGTTTTCAATTCCACGACCAACTTTCCACCCACTAGAAAATCAACCTTTCCCTGCCCCACTTGCCGTCCTTTGTAGTTGACTGTCATAGCATATTGCCTTTGGTAAGAAATCGCTTGGATGTCGAACTCCAAAGCAAGGGCCGCTTCGCAGACTCCTTCAAGATATCCCGGCCCCAAATGCCGATGGACCTCAATTGCCGCCCCGATAACCGAATGGGCGAGCGTGTCTATTTCGAGACCTGGTTCATTCTTGGCGCTCTTGGCGTCTTGGCGGTTCATCTGTTTTTCAGTATCAACTCGGCAAGGGCCAGATCGTGCGCATGCGTGACTTTGAGGTTGGTTGCGTCGGATTGCACCAGCTTCGGTTTGAGGCCGAGCGCCTCGACCGCAGCAGCCTCATCGGTCGCCTGCCCCGGGTCGCAGGCGCGCAAGGCACGCAGCAGCAAATCGTAGCGGAACAGTTGCGGCGTCTGCACCTGCCACAGCCTGGTCCGAGACTCGGTTCGAATCGAACGACGATCGCCGTCGGCACGCTTGAGTGTATCGGCCACCGGCATCGCGAGGAGCCCTCCCGCGGGATCGTCGCCGACTTCGTGGATAAGCCGATCCAGCATCTGCGCGCTCAGGCACGGGCGTGCGGCATCGTGCACCAGAATGCGGTCGTCGACGTTGGTTTGCCCCGAAATTCCCTCAAGGGCATTGAGCACGGTCGCAGCGCGTAAATCTCCGCCCACGTAAAGTGGCTCCAGTTTGGCAGCAAATGGCTTCCAGTCATAGGTCTCGAAACGGCGATCGTCGGTTGCGAGGATCACGTAGATGCGATCGATGACAGGGTGAGCGCACAGGCGGGCGATGGCGTAATACAGCAGCGGCCGGCCGCCGACTGCAAGATATTGCTTGGGCAATGTTCCCCCCATGCGACTGCCGGTGCCGGCTGCAGGAATGATGGCGAAATAGCGGGACATGAGTCGGGGAAAGGTTCGCATTATCGGCTGTCGGTGGAACCCCGGCAACCGCCGCCACGATGAATACCCACGATCTTAATCCATCGTGACACCCGGTTGAAAACGAGCTTCCACTATAATTGCGGCTCATTTCCAGGCTGCAACGATGCAACTGCCCCACCTCGCCCCCGCTTCGGGAGCACGCACGAGCCTTCCCCTACTGCACGATTCCGCCGACGCACTGGCGCTGGCCACGCATTTGCGCAGCGCCAGACCGCTGCTGATCCTGACCGAAACCGCGCAGGGCGCTGAACGCCTGCGCATGGAACTGGCGTTTTTCGCGCCCGAATTGCGGATATTCCTGTTACCGGACTGGGAAACGCTGCCTTACGACAGTTTTTCCCCGCATCAGGATCTCATTTCGGAGCGACTTGCCACGCTCTATCAGATCACGCACGAAGCCTTCGATGTTGCCGTGGTGCCGGTCACCACGGCGCTCTACCGGTTGCCGCCCGCCAGCTTCATTGCCGGACACACTTTCTTCCTCAAGCAGGGCGCAAAGCTGCCGGCGGAAACCCTGCGCAGGCAGCTGACCCTTGCGGGCTATACGCATGTCACCCAGGTCGTCTCGCCGGGCGAATTCTGCTTTCGCGGCGGCGTCATCGATCTGTTTCCGATGGGCAGCGCCCTGCCTTACCGCATCGACCTGTTCGACGACGAAGTGGACAGCATTCGCACGTTCGACGTCGACACCCAGCGCAGTATTTACAAAGTCAACGACGTTCGGCTGCTGCCGGCGCGTGAATTTCCCTCCGACGATACGGCACGCACAGCGTTCCGCGTGCGCTTCCGCGAAACATTCGAAGGCGACCCGTCCAAGAGCCGGCTCTACAAGGACGTCAGCCAGGGTTTCCTGCCCGCTGGCATCGAATACTACCTGCCGCTGTTTTTCGACGAGACCGCCACGCTGTTCGACTATCTGCCGCCAGGCACGCACGTATGCCTGCACCACGCGGTGGCCGAGGCCGTCCGGCAATTCTGGACGGACACACAATCGCGCTACAACCTGTTGCGCGGTGATCCGGACCGGCCGCTGCTGCCGCCGGCCGACCTGTTCCTGCGTGAAGACGAATTCTTCGGCGGCCTGAAACCTTTTTCCCGCATCGAACTGACTGGCGCCTCCACAGCGACCGAGTCCGGAATGCCTGCGTCAACGAACGCGTTGCCGCCGGTGGCGGTCGATCGTCGCGCGAACAATCCGCTCACCCTGCTGGCATCGTTCTGCGAAAGCTTCGCGGGGCGCGTGCTGCTGATCGCGGAAAGCCTGGGACGCCGCGAAACAATGCTCGGATTGCTGCACGAGTATCAATTGCGGCCGGTAGTCTGCGAATCCTGGTCCGCGTTCGAGCAATCGACGCAGCCGTTGATGTTGACGGTTGGCCCGCTGCATGCCGGTTTCGTCGATCCCGACAACCGCGTCGCGATCGTCACCGAGAACGAACTTTATCCATCGCAGGTACGCACGCGCTCGACGCGCGAGCGTCGCGTCTCGGCCGAAGGCATGCTGCGCGATCTTTCCGAGGTCAAGGTCGGCGACCCTGTCGTGCATTCCCAGCATGGCATCGGCCGCTACCTCGGACTCGCCACGATGGATCTTGGCGAAGGGGAAACCGAATTCCTGAGCCTCGAATACGCGGCCGGCGACAAACTCTATGTGCCGGTATCCCAATTGGCTATGATCAGCCGATACAGCGGCGCATCGGAAGACGCGGCACCGCTGCACAAGCTGGGCAGCGGACAATGGGAAAAAGCCCGCCGCCGCGCCGCCGCGCAGGTACGCGATACCGCGGCCGAGCTGCTGAACCTCTACGCGCAACGTGCGTTGCGCCAGGGCTACGCCTTCAAACTGAAGTCGCACGACTACGAGGCCTTCCGCGAAGGCTTTCCCTTCGAGGAAACTGCGGACCAGGCGGCGGCGATCGACGCCGTACTGGGAGACATGCAGAGCGGCCGGCCGATGGACCGTCTAATTTGCGGCGATGTCGGCTTCGGCAAGACCGAGGTGGCATTGCGCGCGGCGTTCGTCGCCGTTGCCGACGGTAAACAGGTCGCGGTACTGGTACCGACCACCTTGCTCGCCGAGCAACATTTCCAGACCTTCTCGGACCGCTTTGCCGACTGGCCGGTCAAGATTGCCGAGCTGTCCCGCTTTCGCTCGACCAAAGAGTCCGCTGTTGCGCTAGAAGGCTTGGCTGAAGGACGTGTCGATATCGCCATCGGCACGCACAAGCTGCTGTCGCGCGGCGTGAAGTTCAAGAACCTGGGACTAACCGTCATCGACGAGGAGCATCGTTTCGGGGTACGCCAGAAGGAGCAGCTCAAGGCCCTGCGGGCGGAGGTCGATGTTCTGACACTGACCGCGACGCCGATTCCCCGCACATTGGCGATGTCGCTGGAAGGCCTGCGCGATTTTTCAGTCATTGCCACGGCGCCGCAGCGGCGGCTGGCGATCAAGACTTTCGTCTCCCCGATCAGCGACGGACTCATCCGCGAAGCCGTGCTGCGGGAACTCAAGCGCGGCGGGCAGGTGTACTTCCTGCACAATGAGATCGATTCCATCCGTCACATGGAGGAACGCCTGACGAGACTGCTGCCGGAAGCGCGCATTCGCATCGCGCACGGCCAGATGCCGGAGCGTGAACTCGAACTGGTGATGCGGGACTTCTACCAGGCGCGCTTCAATGTGCTGTTATGCACGACCATCATTGAAACCGGCATCGATATTCCGACCGCCAACACCATCATCATGAACCGCGCCGACAAGTTCGGCCTGGCGCAACTGCATCAGTTACGCGGCCGCGTCGGCCGCTCGCATCACCAGGCTTACGCCTATCTGCTGACGCCGGATGAGGATGCGATCGGCTCCCAGGCAAAGAAACGGCTCGAGGCAATCCAGATGATGGAAGAGCTCGGATCGGGCTTCTACCTGGCAATGCATGACCTGGAGATCCGCGGTGCCGGCGAAGTGCTGGGCGAGTCACAGAGCGGCGAAATGCAGGAAGTCGGATTCGCGCTTTACGCTGAAATGCTCAATGCCGCGGTCAAATCTCTGAAGGCCGGCAAGGAACCGGAACTGTCGGGCAATTTCAATCTCGGCACCGAGATCAACCTGCATACGCCGGCGCTGTTGCCCGCAGACTACTGCGCCGACATTCACGAACGCCTGGTGTTGTACAAGCGGCTGGCCAATTGCGAGACGCTCGAAGAACTGGAAGCAATGCAGGAGGAACTGATCGATCGATTCGGGCTTCCGCGCGAGCCCGTCAAGTGCTTGCTGGAAACTCACCGCCTTCGCATCGCGTCGAAAGCCTTCGGCATCGCCCGCATCGACGCCGGCCCGGAAACGCTGATCCTGCAATTCATCCCCAACCCGCCAATCGATCCCTCGAAGATCATCCGGCTGATGCAGTCCCGCAAAAATTTCAAACTGAGCGGACCGGACCGCTTGCGCGTCGATGTCAGCATGCCTGACGTATCGGCGCGCACGGCCCAGGTGCGTTCGGTACTGAACGAACTCACCTAGCCTGTCGGACTTAGGATGATTCGGCTGCAACGGTGGGAGAGCGGGCAGCGCTCAATCCCATCTGTTGTCGCGCACGTAAACCTTGCCATTCTCGACCTTGACCGGAAAGGCCGGCGTGGGTTCGTATGCGGGAGGGGAAAGCGCTTCGCCCGTCCTGACACAGAAGCGCGCGCCGTGTCGCGGACAGACGATCTCGTCGCCCTCGATCGGGCTGCCGCTGGTGAGCACCGTGCCGTCATGGGTGCACACGTCCTCGATCGCGTAAAACTCGCCATTGACGTTGAACACCGCCGCCAGCGTGCCATCGAGATCGACAGTCTCATAGTGGCCGGGCTGGATGCTTGCGGCCTCGGCGACGAATATCCAGTCAGACATGAAAAGGCCGTGACCGGTGACAGGTGACGGGTGACATGTGTAGGCAGCGCGGTTTCTCGTTACCGGTCACTCGTCACGCATCACTGCCGTCAGACGGCAATCACTTCCATCTCAGGATCGATGCGCCTGACCAGCCCTTCGATGCCCGCCAGCGTGCCGGATATCGAACTCGGGCAAGTGCCGCAGGCTCCCTGGTAGTGAACCTTCAGGGTATTGCCTTCGATTCCGACCACGTAGAGGTCACCGCCGTCGCCCTGCAGGAAAGGCCGCACCTCTTCGTCGAGCAATTCGTTGATCTGTTCGAGCTTGAGTTTGTCGCTTTCGGAGAGTTCAGCTCCGCCGCCTTCATCCTGCGCCAGCCAGGCAGCGGCTTGGGCAAACTCCTCCGATGCCTTATCGGCAGCCGGGGCCTCTCGAATCGGTGTCGCCACGTCGCGCAGCAGGTTCTGCCAGTCGGCTTCGCCGTCCTGGGTCACCGTGATCCAGTTGTCGATATAGAACACGTTCGTCACATGCGCAATGGCGAACAGTTTCGTGGCAAGCTCATCGCGCTGCGCCTGCTCCGCATTCTCGAATGAGCGCGCGAGACCATGGGTCAGCGGCTCCTTGAGGACGAACTTGCGTGCATTCGGGTTCGGCGTGTACTCGAGGTCGGCGATCTTGGGCATCAGTTGTCTGCCGTCGCGGCCGGGTCGCGGTCGCCTTCCGTGGAAATAGTTGCTTCCGAATTGAGCGCGGCGTGCAGCGTGTGCCACGGCAGGATTGCGCATTTCACCCGCGCCGGCAGATCGCGCACGCCGGCGAATACGCTGAGGCGCCCGAGGTGATTCGGTTGGCTGCCGGTATCGAGCTTACCGGTCGCCATGTCGCGAAACTCGCGGATCAGTTGCTCGGCCTCTTCCACGCTCTTGCCTTTGACGTTCGTGGTCATCATCGACGAGGAGGCCTTGCAGATCGCGCAGCTCTCACCTTCGAACGCGATGCTCCCGACCTTGTCGCCATCCATCTTCAGCGACAGCCAGATATGGTCGCCGCAGAGGGGGTTGAGGCCCTCGGCCTGGTGGCTCGCATCGGCGAGTTTTCCCCAGTTGCGTGGCTTCTTGTTGTGATCGAGGATCACTTCCTGATAAAGATGCTTGGATTCCATACCGCGGGATCAGCCGAATAGTTTCTGGACCCTGTGGATGCCCGCCACCAGCGCATCGACTTCCGGCAAGGTGTTGTAGAGATAGAACGACGCACGCGTGGTGGCCGGTATGCCGAAGCGTTGCATGACCGGCTGCGCGCAGTGATGTCCGGTGCGCACCGCGACCCCTCCCTCATTGAGGATGGTGCCGACGTCATGCGGATGCACACCTTTCATGGTGAACGACATCACGCCGGCCTTGTCCCGCGCGGTACCGACGATACGCACGTCCTTCAGTTGCCTGAACGCGCCGGTCGCATAGGTGATCAGCTCATGCTCATGTGCCGCAATGCGATCCATGCCCATGCTTTCCAGGTAATCGATCGCCGCGCCCAGACCGATCGCCGCAGCAATCGGCGGCGTCCCGGCCTCGAACTTGTGCGGAATCACGTTGTAAGTCGTCTTTTCGAACGTCACCGACAGGATCATGTCGCCACCGCCTTCGAATGGCTTCATCTTCTCGAGCAGGGCCGCTTTCCCGTAGAGGACGCCGATGCCGGTCGGCCCGCACATCTTGTGGGCGGAGAAGGCGTAGAAGTCGCAATCGATATCCTGCACATCCACCTTCATGTGCGGAATCGCCTGGGCGCCATCGACCAACACGGGCACGCCGTGCTCGTGCGCGGTGGCAATCATCTCCTTGACCGGATTGACCGTGCCCAGCGCATTGGATACGTGGGTAATGGCAACGAGCTTGGTATGGCTGTTGAAGAGCTTCCGATAATCGTCGAGCAACAGTTCGCCTGCATCGTTGCAAGGAATCACTCGCAGTTTTGCGTCCTTTTCTTCGCACAGCATCTGCCACGGCACGATATTGGAATGGTGTTCGAGCTGGGAGACAATGATTTCGTCGCCCGCCCCGATGAACGCCCGGCCGTATCCGTGCATCACCAGATTCAGCGAGTCGGTGGTACCGCGCGTATAAATGACCTCGCGCGCTTCCCTGGCATTGATGAAACGCTGAATCTTGCCGCGCGCCCCCTCGTAAGCCGCTGTCGCGGTTTCCGACAGATAGTGCACGCCGCGATGGATGTTGGCATGTTCCGCAGTCTGGTAGCGCACCAGGCGGTCTATCACCTGCTGGGGCATCTGGCTGCTGGCCGCGTTGTCCAGGTACACCAGCGGCTTGCCGTTCACCTTGAGTTTCAATATCGGGAAATCGGCACGGATGCGCTCGACATCGAGTGCACCGGTCGGCTGGACTGCCTGAAGCACGGAACTGCTGGAGGTCATGCTGGCTCTCTCGTCTGCGTCTGTTCGAGGACGGTTTTTTCCAACTGGTCTACCAGGGACTTGACCGGGATGCGTTCAATGACCTGCGCGGCGAACGCATAAGTCAGCAGGTTGCGGGCCGCCGTATCGGACAGGCCGCGGCTCTTCAAATAGAACAGCTCATCGGCTTCTATCTGGCCGACTGTGGCACCGTGTGCGCACTTGACGTCGTCGGCGAAAATCTCCAGTTGCGGCTTGGTATCGACACGCGCCTTGTCGGAGATCAGCAGGTTGCGCGATTGCTGTCCGGAGTCGGTCTGCTGCGCGCCCTGGCGCACCAGAATCTTGCCGTTGAATACGGCATGCGCGGCGCCGCCGACCACGGTCTTGTGCAATTGCCGGCTGCGCCCGTGCGGATGCGCATGGTCGATGCTGCTGTGCGTGTCCGCCAGTTGCCGCCCGCTGATCAACGCCAGTCCGTCAACCGAAAATTCCGTAGCTTCGCCTGCCTGCGCAATTGACAGATTGTGCCGGGAAATACGCGCGCCCAGCGCCACTGTCCACGTGGCATAGTGCCCGCCGTGCGCCACCCTGACCGAGGTATTCGCGATGTGGAACGCGGTTGGCGTCTCGCGCTGCAGCTTGACGTGGGACACCCGCGCATTCTCTGCCAAGTAAAACTCGCTCACTGCATCAGTCAGGTAGGCGCCATCGGCCACGCCAATGAAATCCTCCACGACAGTGCACCGCGCGCCGGTTTCAGCGACAACGAGCACGCGCGGATAAGCCGCACTGTCCGTGCGAGTGGCGACAAATAACAAGTGAATCGGCGTGTTCACGACACGGTCAGACGCCACATGAATCAGGGCGCCATCGCGCAGGAAAGCGGTATTGACCGCGGCAAAGACGTCTGCATCGATCGCGGCGAGTTGCGCCAGATGCGTCTCCGCGACGGCTTCGGAAGACCCGGAGACATCGGCAAGATTGCCGACGGTTACGCCATCATTCGAATTTACCTGTGACAGTTCCGTCGAATAGTGTCCATCCACGAAGACCAGCCGCGTCTCGGCTTCGGGAATCGCGAAGGCATGGATCCGCGATTTTTCGAGGATGCCCGCGCTTGCAGCGGGCCGAAAGGGAATCCGGTAAAGCGGCGAAAGATCGGTAAAGCGCCACTCCTCGTCGCGCGTTGTGGGAACGGTCAATTCGTTGGCGCGCTCGACCGCGCGCATGCGCAACGTTCGCTGCCAGGCACTCCCCGCGTCTGAGACCGCTTCGCGGCCGTGCAGCAGGTTGTCCAGATAATCGTTGCGGCTCTCTACACTCATTACGCTGCAGCCATGCCTTTGAACTCGGCGGCCACCCAGTCGTAGCCGCGGGCTTCCAACTCCAGCGCCAGGGATTTGTCGCCGGTTTTGATGATGCGCCCGCCTTCGATGACGTGGACGTAATCCGGTTCGATGTAATTGAGCAGCCGCTGGTAATGGGTGACCAGCACCAGGCCGATATCCTGCGTATGCAACTTGTTCACGCCGTTCGCCACGACGCGCAGCGCGTCGATGTCCAGTCCGGAGTCGGTCTCGTCGAGAACGGCGAGCTTCGGCGCCAGCAGCGCCATCTGCAGGATCTCGTTGCGCTTTTTCTCGCCGCCGGAAAAACCGGCATTGACACTGCGGACGAGGAAGGCCGGGTCCATTTCCAGCAGCTTCATCTTTTCGCGCACGAAATCGTCGAACTCCAGCGGATCGAGTTCCTCCGCTCCCCGAGCGCCCTGTACGGTGTTGTACGCCAGCCGCAGGAAGGAACTGTTGGTCACCCCCGGCACCTCGATCGGATATTGGAAACCGAGGAATACGCCCGCGCGGGCGCGCTCTTCCGGCGTAAGGTCCAGCAGATTCCTGCCTTCGAAAAGTACATGCCCACCGGTAACCTGGTAAGACGGATGGCCGGACAACACCTTGGCGAAGGTGCTTTTTCCCGAGCCGTTCGGCCCCATGATCGCGTGCACTTCGCCCGCGCGCACGGTGAAATTGATGCCCTTGAGGATGGTCCGCCCTTCGATCTTCGCACTGAGATCGCGAACCTCCAGCAGCACCGGGGCATTTTTCCTGATCATCCGACGCTTCCTTCCAGTTTGAGACCGAGCAGCTTGGTCGCCTCGACCGCGAATTCCATCGGCAATTGCACGAACACATCCTGCACGAAGCCGTTGATGATCATGGAGACCGCATCCTCGGCGCCGATGCCACGGCTGGCGAAATAGAACAACTGGTCTTCCCCGATCTTCGATGTCGATGCTTCATGCTCGACCTTCGCGGTGTTGTTGTTGACCTGAATGTAGGGAAAAGTATTCGCGCCGCACTGGTCGCCGATCAGCATGGAATCGCATTGCGAGAAGTTGCGCGCGCCTTGCGCCTTGGCGCCGATCTTCACCAGGCCGCGGTAACTGTTGTTCGAGACCCCGGCGGAGATGCCTTTGGAAATGATCTTGCTGCGCGTATTCCTGCCGATGTGAACCATCTTGGTCCCGGTATCGGCCTGCTGATGATGATTGGTCAGCGCGACCGAGTAGAACTCGCCGACCGAATTGTCGCCGAGCAGAATACAGGAGGGATATTTCCAGGTGATCGCCGATCCGGTCTCGACCTGGGTCCAGGAAATCTTCGAATTCACGCCTTTGCACAAACCGCGTTTTGTGACGAAATTGTAAATACCGCCCTTGCCCTGCTCGTCGCCGGCGTACCAGTTCTGCACCGTCGAATACTTGATCTCGGCGTTATCCAGCGTCACCACTTCCACCACTGCCGCATGCAGCTGGTTGGTATCGAACTTGGGCGCCGTACAGCCTTCCAGATAGGACACGTGGGCGCCTTCTTCGGCGACGATAAGCGTGCGCTCGAATTGGCCCGATTCCTGGGTGTTGATGCGGAAATAAGTCGACAACTCCATCGGGCAGCGCACGCCCCTGGGAATAAAACAGAATGAGCCGTCCGTAAACACGGCGGAGTTCAGCGCGGCATAGAAGTTGTCGCCTGCCGGAACCACGCTTCCGAGATACTTGCGCACCAGCTCGGGATACTCTTTCACCGCCTCCGAGAATGAGCAGAAGATGACGCCGACTTCGGCAAGTTTCTTCTTGTACGTGGTGGCAACCGAGACGCTGTCGAAAATCACATCCACTGCGACCCCTGCGAGCGCGGCACGCTCGTTCATCGGCACGCCGAGCTTCTCGAAGGTGCGCAGCAGTTCCGGATCCACTTCGTCCATGGAAGCGAGCTTCCTTGGCTTCGGGGCGGAGAAATAACTGATGTTCTGGAAATCGATCTTCGGATACT
Organism: Betaproteobacteria bacterium; assembly: GCA_031414075.1. GTDB lineage: Bacteria > Pseudomonadota > Gammaproteobacteria > Burkholderiales > JACQAP01 > JACQAP01. The sequence continues at coordinate 10,767 of JANOGH010000250.1, forward strand.
TGACGTTCGGCCAGGCCGGCTCGGTCATCGTCAGCCAGTGCCGGTACGCCTTCAACCTGAACTCCAGCAGCCACTCCGGTTCGCCTTTCTTGGCGGAAATCAGCCGGATGACATCCTCGCTCAATCCCTTGGCAACGACGTCCGATTCGATGTCAGTGACAAACCCGTGCTTATAGGGTTGGTTGACCAGATTCTGGATGACTGCGCTCACCGGCTGCTCCTGATGCGAATCAGATCTTGCGGGTTAGACTTTGGTGGTAAAACTTTCGCCGCAGCCGCACATTGCCGTTGCCTTCGGGTTCTCCACTTTAAAGGATTCGTTCAAACCGTCCCGCGCGTAGTCGAGCACCGATCCATCCACGAATTCCAGGTTTTTCCTGTCCACCACGACCGTGACATCGCGGGTTTCAAATAATTGGTCGTTCGCACCGACCTCCTGGGCGTAATCGAAGGTGTACGCCAGACCAGAGCAGCCAACGGTCTTGATGCCAAAACGAAGACCGACGCCGCCGCGCTTCGCGAGTGCACTGCGAATGTGTTTTGCCGCGTTTTCAGTAACTGTGATCGTCATTTGCGTTTACCGTTTCAATTCATGCCTGTCATTCTTGAACGCGCTGAACGGCGATTGCCGTCAGGCGTCGCAATCTGGACACTCTCGTCGAGCGGCGTCGTCGCGTTATGGTCGAAGCAGGCCTGCATCGTGCCGTTCCTCACGCAGCCGCCGGTTCCTTCGCCTTTGCGGCGTTCGGCCGATTGTCATGTATATGCATTACCGCCACGTCGCTGGATTTTTTAAGTTGTTTCGCCACCAGTTCGGAGAGCTTGACCGCACGCAAATAATCAAAGATGTGCCTGTTCAAGTCCGTCCACAGATCGTGAGTAATGCATTTCTTGTCATCCTTGCAGTTTTCCTTGCCACCGCACTGCGTCGCGTCGATCGGTTCATCCACTGCAATGATGATGTCGGCGACCGATACCTGATCCGTCGCATTGGCCAGGTTGTAACCGCCACCGGGACCGCGAACACTGGTCACCAGCGCCCCGCGACGCAGTTTTCCGAACAACTGTTCCAGATACGACAGCGATATTTTCTGGCGCTCGCTGATGTCGGCCAGCGTGACCGGACCCGACCCGTTGTTCAGCGCCAAATCAATCATGGCCGTGACTGCAAAGCGTCCTTTCGTCGTCAATCTCATGGTCGCCCCTACTAAAAAATGAATAATTACAATGAAGTATAAATCCTACTAATGTACTCAAGTTTAGCCAAACCTGACTACATTAGTCAACTATACGATTGAGATAGTTCGGATCGAACTTGTCGGCAGTGGCGCGGGCATCTTCCACTTTGACGCCCATCCGGGAGAGTTGCTCGAGGATATATTCGATGCGCCGGTCGGCCGAGACGGTATGGTCGATGAGGCCGTGTATCGCCTTCACCATGGGGTCATTGGCATCGGCGCCAATGCCATACGCCGAGAAGCCCAATTTCGCTGCGTTTTCCTCGTGGGTATTCTTCGTTTCATCGTCGAGAATGCGCGCCGGGATGCCTACGGCAGTGGCGCATTCCGGTACATCCTTCACGACGACTGCGTTGGACCCAATCTTGGCTCCTCGGCCAATGGTAATCGGGCCCAGAATCTTGGCGCCCGCTCCAACGACCACACCATCACCCAGCGTCGGATGACGCTTACCCTTGTTCCACGAAGTGCCGCCCAGCGTGACGCCGTGATAAAGGGTGCAATCGTCACCGATCAGGGCAGTTTCGCCGATCACGACGCCCATGCCGTGGTCGATAAAGAAGCGCCGGCCGATGGTCGCGCCCGGATGGATTTCTATGCCGGTCAGCCAGCGGCCGATATGAGAAATGAAGCGCGCCAGCCATTTCAGGTTCCAGCCCCACAGCCGGTGTGAAAGCCGGTGAAACAACAGGGCGTGAAAACCGGGATAGCAGGTAATAACCTCCCAGGTCGAACGCGCAGCCGGATCGCGGTCGAATACTACGCGTAGCTCTTCCCTGATTCGGTCGAACATAAAACCCTTTTATTACTGTGGGTTGGAATATGAGCAGTTTACTCAACTTTGGACTTTATGGCGCTGAGAAAACCGCGAAGAATGTTCACCTCTTTTTTCTCCATGCGCGCTCGGGCGAACATCCTGCGCATGCGCTGCATCAAGCGTTTGGGTTCCGTCGGGTCGAGAAAACCGGTCGCGTAGAAGGCATTCTCCAGTTGCTCATGGAAGCCTTCCACTTCGTCGTGGGTAGCCAGTTCCGAGGCATGTTGCGCGTAAGACTGGGCCCCCACCGCCATCATGCGCAACTCATAGGCAAAAACCTGCACCGCTTGCGCGAGATTCAATGACGAATACGCCCAGTTGGTCGGAATGATGGCGATCGACTGGCAACGACTGACTTCGCTGGCCGTGAGCCCGGCGCGTTCGGTACCGAAAACCAGCGCCACTTCGCCGGTGGCAGCCTCGGCGACCAGTCGGCGGGATGCCTCGCGACAATCCACGACTTCATGGGCCAGGTCGCGATGGCGTGCCGTCGATGCCACCGCCAACACCGTTCCCGCCAGCGCTTCGTCCAGGGTGTCGCAAACAAGGGCGCTATCGAGCACATCGTTCGCGCCGGTCGCGAAAGTCTCCGCATCCGGATGGGGAAAGCGCTCCGGATTGACCAGAACCAACCGCGAAAGACCCATGGTCTTCATGGCACGTGCTGCCGCGCCAATATTGCCCGGATGAGTCGTGTGCGATAAAACGATCCGGATCCGCTCGAGCACGGAGGGCTTGTTCATTGGAATCGGACCCAGGGAATCTCTAGAATGGGGCCTTCGTTCTTTGTCACCACTCCATTCCCATGCATCCGATGCTCAATATCGCGGTGAAAGCCGCTCGCCGTGCCGGCACCATCATCAGCCGTGCTTCCGAAAATCTCGACGTGCTGACGATCAAGCACAAAAGTCTCAATGATCTGGTTTCCGAGGTGGACCGGGCAGCGGAAGAGGCGATCATCGGCGTGATCAAAGCCACCTATCCGGAGCACGCGATTCTAGCAGAGGAAAGCGGCGCTTCCGGCGAGTCGGAGTATGTCTGGATCATCGATCCGCTCGATGGCACCACCAATTTTCTGCACGGCTTTCCGCAGTATTGCGTGTCCATCGGACTGTTCCACAAGGGCGTGCCGACGCATGGCGTCATTTTCGATCCGACCCGCAACGATCTTTACACCGCCTCTCGCGGCCGCGGTGCGTTCCTCAACGACAAACGGCTGCGAGTCTCCAAGCGCGACAAACTGATCGATGGACTCATCGGCACGGGTTTCCCGTTCCGCATGTTCGAGCACCTGGACGCGTACAACGCGATGCTCAAGGACCTCATGACCAAGTGCGCGGGTGTGCGTCGCCCGGGTGCGGCCGCGCTCGACCTCGCCGCGGTTGCAGCCGGACGCTTCGACGGCTTCTGGGAAATCGGCCTGTCGCCGTGGGACATGGCCGCCGGGGTGCTCCTGGTTACCGAGGCCGGCGGACTGGTGACCGACTTCGCAGGCAACGACAAATTCATGGAGCGCGGTCATATCGTAGCGGGCAGTCCGAAGATCTTTGCGCAACTTCTGCAAGTCATCCAGTCGCATGTCACTGCGAAAATGAAAAGCTGATCGATCAATGCAACGCCATCTGATCGTGTTGCTTGCGCTTGCCTGCGGCGTAGCCGCGGCGCAAGGCACCCCGCCCGTGCGCCTGCGCGCCACGGTGGTAAGTTACACCGCTCCGAACCTCGTCATCAAGGAACGCAGCGGCAAGGTCATGTCCCTGACGATGCCCGACGAAACCGGCGTGGTGGAAGTCATACCGACCGACATTACGTCGATTCAGCCGGGTTCGTTTATCGGCACGGCGGCGCTGCCGCGACCTGACGGCAAGCTCGAGGCGCTCGAAGTCGTGGTCTTCCCGGAAGCCGCACGCGGCAGCGGCGAAGGCCACTACCCATGGGATCTCAAGCCGGACAGTTCCATGACCAATGCCACGGTAACTGAACTGGCGCGTTCATCGAACGGACGCACGCTGGTATTGCGCTACAAGGAGGGAGAAAAAACAGTGGTCGTTGCCGATGGTGTGCCGATCGTTACCTTCCGACCCGGCGACCGCACCCTGATCGTGCCGGGCGCCAAAGTGTTTATCGTGGCCGATGTGATCGACGACCAATTTACCGTCCGGCGCCTGATGATCGGCCGCAATGGCCTTACGCCGCCGATGTGAGTTCAACTGCCTCCATCATGGTGGCAGTGGTTTCCGCCGTGCTTTTGAGTGGTCCCGAGCAAATTTGCATGCCTGCCGGCGAGTAACTAATGACGTACGCAACAAAGCATGCACCGACATTCTTGTGGCGGCTTTTCAAAGCAAAAGCCCTCGGGCAGTTCTATGTATTTGAAATAGTGGTATTATCGTAGTGAAGCTACGATAAAACTTATCTGTCTAATTTTATGGCTTCATTTATATTAAGATAGCGCATATAATCGTAGTATGACTACGACTTCTCAAGGCAAACTAAATACCCTCTATACCCGTCTGCCTCTGGGCTCCCCGATCACCTCGGCGCAGCTCGCCGAGATGGGGATCTCGGCCGATCTCGCGGTCCACTATGCCCGTTCTGGTTGGCTCAAGCGACTGGGACGGGGAGTCTATTGCCGACCCGGTGAAGCATTGTCGCTGCACCCAAGCCTCGTCGTGCTTCAACGGCAAATCGCCGGCCTCCATGTCGGAGGGAAGACGGCGCTGGAATGGTACGGCGTGCGCCAATACGTCTCACAGCAGGCCGTATTGCATCTATACGGCTGGGTGACCGCGCGCCTGCCTCATTGGTTCGCTCAGCATTTTCCCGGTGGTTATCACCGCAAGCGGCTGTTCACCGAGGCGCCAGAGCAGATGCCCGGCGTGGGTCCTTTCGAAAACCACGACAACGCGCCGCTGGTCTCGACACCGGAGCGGGCGCTGCTCGAATTGCTGGATGAGGTCGGCGTCCGGCAACCACTGCAGGAAGCGCGTGAAATCGCCGAAGGCACGTACAGCCTGCGCGCCGAGGTACTGATGGATCTTCTCAAGCGCTGCACGAGCGTCAAGACGGTCCGGCTCTGCCTGCGCCTCGGGCGCGAGCTCGCCCTGCCGTGGGTCGGCAAGCTCGATGAGGCCGTGCTGCC
>JANOGH010000251.1:0-2783 GCA_031414075.1 Betaproteobacteria bacterium
CGTCACTTCGGGCGAGGATTGATAGGAGGCGATGTCCTCCGTCCCGAAAACCAGCACGAAATCCGCCTTCTGAACCCGGGCATAGGTTCCGAACGCCGCGCCGTGCGCCTTGCGGCACATCGAGCAATGACAATGACTCGCGGGTCCTATCGGCCCGCGCACTTCGTAGCGGATGCTACCGCAGAGACAGCTGCCTCGGATCATGTGAGTCGCGCCTTACATCGGATCAATGCAAATCTGCAGGCCCGCCCCTCTTGCTTCCTCCTTCCTCCGCTTGCGGGGGAAGGCCGGGATGGGGGCGTGGTTTGTGCATCAGCGCACCTGCTCGGCGCCGGCGAGCAGAGACGTCGGAACCTTCAATCCGAAGGCCTTGATGGTCTTCATGTTGATCACAAAATCGAACTTCGTCGGCCGCTCGATGGGCAGATCGCCGGGTTTGGCGCCGTCGAGAATCTTGGCGACCTGAACGGCATTGCGCTCTGTCGTCTCGACAATATTGGGACCATAGCTGACCGCACCGCCCGCCTCGGCGAACCCTCGTGCAATGGACGTTCCCGGCAGTCGATATTTCAGCGCCAGACTGGCCAGTCGTGCGCTATGGATGAAGGTCATCGGCGACGGCAATATGATTACTGCCTGAGGGCGGCCTCGGAACGCAGCGAAGGCCTTATCGAGGTCGTCCGGCGTGCGAACTTCGTGCGTCTGAATTTGCACACCGAGGAGCCGGGCCGCATCCTGCACTGCTTTCAGGTGCGCCGCACCCGGGGCTGGGTCCCACAGGACCGCGACGCGTTTCAGGCCGGGCACGATGGCGCGGAGCAACTGGATCCATTTGCCGGCAAACTCCGGCGCATCCAGAAACACCCCGGTGACGTTCTTACCCGGGCGGCTGTAACTCTCGGCATAGCCGGCGGCCACCGGGTCGTTCGTATAGTCCTGGACGACGATCGGAATGCTTTTGGTCGCTGCAAAGGCGGCACGGGCAGCCGGCGCGGAAAAGGCCATGATGACATCGACCTTGAGTCGGACCAACTCTTCGGCACCCTCATTGAATCGCATATCCGCCCCGAGAGCGAACCGGTATTCGAGCGCTACGTTACTTCCCGGCACCCAACCGCGTTCGACGAGTTCCCGAGTGAATGCCTGAATCGACGGTTGTTCCAGCGCGGCCTCGCTCAGGGTCAGCACCCCGACACGCGGAACCTTCGTCTGCGCGCAGGACTCCCCCGACCACACTCCCGCCGTAACCGCGACCACGGCAAGCATCGGCACGTACCTCGATAGACGCATCATGTTCCCCTTTTCGAGCCCAGATTCAGGACGCAGTCACGACCATACGCGAGTTTCGAACGCGCTTCCTGCTAGATCAACACGGCCTTCAATTCGCGACGCGGGCTGGGCTTCGCCTCTACGGTCGGATAGCCGATCCGGAAAGGCATCAACGCCTGCGAGTTGGCATCGGCCACCAGCTCCTTGAGCGCGGTGCCGAAGCGCGGCTCGATGCCGAGTTGCTGTTCGCGATCCGCGCGTTCGGACATCTGGTTCAGAGGCTGCACCGCCAGGCCTTTGGTCGTCGCCCACAAATGCATACGCTGCCACAGTCTCCCGCCACGGATCCGCATCGCGTTGTCCCGCGCATTCGTCACGGCGATGAGGCCGAACGCGGCGGCGGTGGCAACATGCCGCTCGCGCGTGGTCTGCAGCCAGGCCTGGTCGGCCGATTCCTGGCTCAGCGGCGGCAGGATTTTTGCGGCTACATTGATGAACGGTGGCAGGCTTTGCGCGTCGAGCGTGATACCGTCTCGTAAGGCCTGAAGCTGCTGCCAGCTCGTGCGGAACCATTTGGCGCTGTCAGCGCTCTGTTGACGGTCGGCGACAATCGCTTCGGTGGCGGCCACGATCAATTCGCCGATTCGCGCCCGCGCTTCGGGCGTGCTGAACCAGATCACGCGCGTTCCAGGCAGATCCCCGCCGAGCGCGGCGAGTGCGCCCAGCATGTCGGGAGGCACACTCTTTCCAGGTTCGTAGGGACCACGGTTGGTATGGCGCCTGGGAATGGCGTCATACAGAGGCGAAAAAATTCGTGGCCCCGGCGAAAGCGGGATGTGCGCGGCATGGGTGGGATTGCCCGGGTCCGGCAGCAGCGAACCCTCGGCGGCGTAACCCTCATGGGCAGCGGCGATCAGCAGATTCTCCAGCGCGCAGCCGGCGCCCATGGTCATCTCGCGAAGAAACGGATCGATCGCACCGATGTTGCGTCCGGTATCGGCAAACACATCGATCGCGTCGTCGGTGACCCGAAACCGCCAGGGCTGAGAGTTGTGCGGATTCGAGGCGAGGATTGCCGCGCGCACCAGTCGCAAGGGCCGCAGGGAATCGTCGGCCTGCCAGTTCTTCCAGGGTTCATAGGCCGCGCCGCCGCCGGCGCTGAAAACGCCCTGATCGAAAGCACGCCAGGCGAGTCCGCTGCCCGCCAGGACAACTGTCGCACCTGCGATCTTCAGCAACCTGCGCCTTTTCATTTTCCTCGCAACCCCGCGTCATCGATGAACTGGCAATCTCTGAATTCGTTACTCCTTGTACTTGTCTTGCTTTTCCTTTGCGCACTCCTCAAGGGGGTATTGAAGTGAATCCTCTCTTTTCACCTTTGCGTCGTGAACGACCCTCGCCTATAGGCGAGGGCTTCAAATTACGGCTCAAGCCGGTGAGAGCCGGCCTCGCGGCCGACATGCGTCTCCACCCTTCTCCCTTCGGGAGAAGGGCCGGGGATGAGGGACAGGTCG
>JANOGH010000252.1:0-5678 GCA_031414075.1 Betaproteobacteria bacterium
GATTGCGCACGCCGCCGCCGCCAAGACCGATGATCAACACGTCAGCCTTCTTCGCCACCGTGTCGATGATGGGTTGCAGGGCATCGCCATCCAGCACCTTGCGCCAATGGTCGAGATCGCGGAACAGAAAAGGCATATCCATCAGCGGCGCGGACTTGGCGAAGGTGGACATGTGCGAGGGTGACACCACGGCGTAATCCACCGAGATGCCCTGGTTCAGGTAAGCGAAATAATCCTTCTCCATGCCCAGTTCGCTGTTTCGGTGCAAAACGAAGTTGATCGGCTTGCCATAGTACTTCCTGACCAGTTGCTCGAATTTGAGCAACATCTTGTTGTAGGCGTGCTCGTCGTTGAACTGGACCGCGCCATGCAGGGTAATCGTTTCGGCGCGGACCCCGGACGATGTGATGGCAACCGCGAGCATTGCCGTGAAGACGAAGCGGGTGGCGGCATTCATGTGGGTCCTTTGTGTAGTGACAAGTGACGAGTGACGGGTGACAAGTGAGGAGGGATCAGACAGATTTACTGACCTTCACTCTCTTGCCTCGACCGTTGTCACTCGTCACCCGTCACTCGTCACTGATCTTAGCGATGAAAGTACGTAACCTTGCCCAGCACTTCCTGATTGACCACGCTCTTCGGCACGCGGCCGGCTGCAAGGTCGCGGCAGGCACTGAACACGCTTGCCGCGACGGTGTTGATGCACTCGTCGGTCAGGCAGATGTGATGCGGCGTGACCACGATGTTTTGCAGCTTGAGCAGGGGGTTGTCAGGGGAGACGGGTTCCTGTTCGAACACGTCGATGCCGGCACCCGCGATCCGGTTGCTCGACAACGCCTCGTACAACGCCTTTTCATCGACGATCGGCCCGCGCGCGGTATTGATGAAATACGCGCTCGGCTTCATCAGGGAGAACTGGCGGGCGCCGACCAGCTTGCGGGTCTCGTCGCTGAGCGGGCAGTTCACGCAGAGGAAATCGGATTCGCGAAACAGCGTATCCAGGTCGACCAGCTTCACGCCGAGCGGCGCAACCGATTCCTGGGTCACGTAAGGATCGCAGGCCAGGTACTTCATGCCGAACGGCGTGGCAAGCCGGAACAGTTCGGAGCCGATGTTGCCTACCCCGATCGAGCCGAGGACGCGGCCGGACAGTCCGGTGCCGAAATGATTCATGCGCTCGCCCCAGCGGCCTTCGCGGGTGATGCGGTCCTTGATCATGACCCGCTGTGCCAGCATGAGGATGAAAGTCAGCGCGGAAGTTGCCACGGGTCGGCGCACGCCGTCGGGCGTAATGGCCAGAATCACACCGTTCTCGGTGCAGGCCGGCACGTCGACGGTATCGTAGCCGACGCCGAAGCGGGCGATCAGCTTGAGCTTGCGGTTCGGGCCGGATACGGTTTTGCGCGTGACCTTGGCCAGCATCACCGCAAGCGCGTCGTAGTTCGCCGCGGTCTCCGGCGTCAGCTCGGCTTCGATCTCGGGCAGGAATTCGTAGTCGATGCCCGCGTCCTTCAGGATCTTGAACGCGGACTCGTCGAAAATCGGCTTGCCGTCGGGCTTGATGTTGTCCCGGGTGATGCCGACACGAAATCTGGCTTGGGCCATTTCCTCTCCTCGCTGGATGCGCCGGCCCTTGTTGGACACCTGGGGCCGGTCGCGGGTCGTACGCCTGCTACTTCCTTGACTTCCTTGTTTTTGCCGATTCCTTGAGTGTATTGAGGTTCGCCATGCCCTGCTTCAGCGCGCCTTGCAGCAACATCGAGTCGATGCCCATGGCGAACAACCGGAAACCCTTGTCCCAGTAGTCGCGGCTCCACTGATCGTCGCCCGTCGCGCAGGCTAGCACCTTGCCGTGTTTTTTCGCAGCAGCGGCCATTCTCTGGATGGCTTTGACGTATTTCGGATGATCGAACTGTGCGGGGATGCCAAGAAAGTTCGTGAGATCGAAATGGCCGAGCCAGAGCACATCCACGCCGGGTACCGCTGCGATCTTCTCCACGTTTTCGATCCCCTCGGCAGTTTCGATCAGGCACATGACCAGCGTGCGCTCGTTGGCAATCTTCATCTTTTCCGCGACGCTGCCGCCGATGTAGTCGTCCGAAGCAAACCCGAACGCCGCGCCACGCCGGCCGGCCGGCGGATAACGCGTACACGAAACAATGTGCCGTGCCTCGTCGGCGGAACCCACCATCGGTGCCATGATGCCCATGACACCGAGATCCAGCGCGCGCGAGATGTAGTGATACTGGTTTGCCGGCACCCTTGCCATCGGCACGAGATCGAGCCCGCGGCACAGGGCTGCCTGTTCCTTGAGCGTTTCGTAGCTGGTACCGGCATGTTCCATGTCGATCAGCAGAAATTCCGCGCCGCAGGACTTTACGATCTGCGGCAGGCCGGGAACCAGGAATTCCCAACCGAATGCCCCGAAGACGGGTTGGCCTGCGAGGAGTTTGGTCTTTACCGGGTTTGTTCGCATCGATAATTCCTTTTATAGGCACTAGGCTCTAGGCACGAGGCGCTAGGCACCAGGTAGTGTAGAAATCTATCTTAGCCTGAAGTCTAGCGCCTCGGGCCCAGTGCCTCGTGCCTGAAATTTCACGCCTATGCGTGAAATTTTCCCACCCACGCCGGATGCCGCAGCACTTCGGTGTCGACGATCAGGTGCGGCTTGCGGCCGTGCGCCAGGTCGACCGCCGCCTTGAACGCACTCTGGCCAAGCAGGCTCATGCATTCGTCGGTATGGCAAATAGCATGCGGGGCGACGATCACGTTGTCCATTTTCAGCAACGGATTGTCCGGGGATACCGGTTCCTGCTCGAACACGTCGATGGCGGCGCCGGCGATGCGATTGCTCTTGAGCGCATCGATCAGTGCGGATTCCACGACCACCGGTCCGCGCGCGGTGTTGATGAAGTACGCGCTGGGCTTCATCAGGGCGAATTCCCGTGCGCCGATCAGGCCCCTGGTCTTTTCATCGAGCAGCGTATTGACCGAGATGTAGTCCGACTGTCTGAGCAAAGTGTCCTTGTCGACCATGGTCACGCCAAGTGACGCCACCGAAGATTGCGGGACATTCGGGTCGCAGCCCAGCAACTTCATTCCGAACGGCTGCGCGAGTTTGAAAATTTCCTTGCCGATATTGCCGACGCCGATCACGCCGAGCGTGCGCCCCATCAACCCGCTGCCGAGATAGTTGCTCTTTTCCGCCCAACGCCCTTCGCGCGTCAGTTTGTCCTTGAGAAACATCCGGTGAGCGAGCGCCAGCACGAAGCCGATCACGCTGGCCGCCACCGGCCGGCGCACGCCGTCGGGCGTAATGGTCAGCAAGACGCCATTTTCGGTGCACGCCGCTACATCGACAGAGTCGTAGCCCACGCCGAAGCGGGCGATGAGCTTGACCTTGCGCCTGGCGCCCGACAGGGTCTTGCTCGTGACCTGCGCCGACATCAGACAGATAGCGTCGTAGGTTTCACCGTATTCCGGCGGCAATTCCGCGACTTTCTCCGGCAGGAATTCCCATTCGACTGCAGGATCTTCCAGCGCCTTGAATGCTTCCTCGCCGAATATCGTTCCATTGGCGGTAATCGCGTCGCGGGAGATTCCGATTTTGAATTTTTTGGTCATTGCGTCTCGCTTATACAATTCAGAAGTTGGCGAACCTAGTGTAGTGCTTCATCCTGTTTGGAACTTATGCGTCTCTGTAGCCGAAAAAGCTCCTTCCCTCGCAAGCGAGGGAGGGAATGTTCCGGCAATTCAGAAGCACTACACTAGCACCAGCGTTGTTCGTGACCATCGTGACTGTCGTAACTGCCGTGACTGGCACAAGCACTCCCGGCTTCGCCTTGTAGGAATTACGACAGTCACGATAGTCACGACAGTCAAGCAGTCACGACTCTTTCACATCGACGCACTGAACGCGCCGTCCGTCACCAGAATATGTCCGTTCACGAACGACGCTTCGTCCGAAGCGAGAAACACCGCGACCGGACCGATCTCGTCGAGCTTGCCCCAGCGACCGGCAGGCGTGCGCTTGCACACCCAGTCGTTGAACTCCTTGTTCTGGATCAGCGCGGTGTTCATTTCGGTAGCGAAATAGCCGGGCGCGATCGCGTTCACGGTTACGTTGTGCGGCGCCAGCTCGATGGCGAGCTCGCGGGTGAGCGCGTGAACTGCGCCTTTGCTGGCGATATAGGCGGAAATGGTCGGGCGGGCAAGGATGGCGCTGACCGAGCCGGTCATGATGATGCGGCCGCGTTTCGCCGGAATCATCACTTTCGCGGCTTCCTTGGCGAGCGCCCAGACCGCAGTAAGATTGGTGGCGACTACGCGCTCGAAGTCCGCGGCCTCGAATTCGGTGATCGGCTTGCGATGCTGGATACCGGCATTGGCGACGAGGATGTCGAAGCGGCCGTGTTTTTTCGTCGCGGCCTGGATACAGGCGCCGCCAGCCGCGTGATCGGTGACGTCGAAGGCTGCGGCCTCGCCTTTCAGACCCTTGGCCGCCAATTCCCTGACCCGCTCCTTCAATACCGATTCGTCGCGCGCGTTCAGGATCACATGCGCGCCGGCCGTCGCCAGCGACTGCGCCATCGCCCAGCCCAAACCGCGCGACGCGCCGCTGACAAGCGCCACCTTTCCCGACAAGTTGAACATCTCTACTCTCCAAAATTCATAGGTGCGAGGTATGAGGTGCGAGGTGCGAGGCTTGAGGGCCGAAAAAAGAGAACGGGAGACCTAGACTTTCTTGCGCCTAGAGCCTCTAACCTCGTGCCTCGCACCTCATACCTCGTACCTCCTTCTCAGGGCATGTATTGCCCGCCGTTGACTTCCAGAATCTGCCCGGTCATGTAGCCGCTGAGCTGCTCCGACGCGAGAAACAGAAAGGCGCCCGCGCATTCGTCGGCACTGCCGAGCCGGTTCATGGGAATGCTGGCCTTGAAGCTTTCGAGCATCTGCGGCGTGGAGTAGCGATCGTGGAAGGGTGTCGTGATGACGCCTGGCGCCACTGCATTCACGCGAATCCTGTCCTTGACCAGTTCCTTGGCGAGGCCATGCGTCATGGTGCTCACGAAGCCCTTGGATCCCGCGTAGAGCGACGCACCCGGCCCGCCGCCGTGGCGTGCCGCGACCGAGGTCACGTTGATAATGGCGCCGCCACCGCCTTGCTTGCGCATCTGTTGCGCCGCGGCGGCGGTACACATCATGACCGAGCGAACATTCAGGTTGATGACCTGCTCGAATAATTCTTCGGTAACGGTTTCGATCGGCGCGCGTTGCACCAGTCCGCCGGCGTTATTGATGAGCACGTCGATGCGGCCAAACCCGGATACCGTCTTGTCGACGATCTGCTTGCAGATCGCGGAGTCGGTGACGTCACCAGCGACCAGCAACGCCTTGCCGCCGGCCTTCTCCACCTGCGCCGCCACTTTCTCGGCTTCGGCCTTGCTCTTGTTGTAGTGCACTACGACTTTCGCGCCATTGCGTGCAAAGGCAATCGCCGCAGCTGCGCCGATGCCAGTGCTCGCCCCCGTGATCAGCACGACTTTGTTCTTAAGATCTTCGATCATATCTCTCCCTTAATTCTTTTCGCCGCCAAGACGCCAAGAGCGCCAAGGAAAAGCCAATGCAGGAAAAACAGCGTGAGTGTTAAAAGCGGGTTCAGCGCTAAATTGACCACC
>JANOGH010000253.1:0-1886 GCA_031414075.1 Betaproteobacteria bacterium
GCCGGCTTGGCCGCCACCAGCGCGGTCAGTTGCGCGTGCGGCGAGCCGCCGATGTCCTGCACGAGCGCGCTGCGCGCCACGGGGCTCAAGTCGTGGGCGTCCACCCGCACGCCCTTGCGCGCCAAGCGCCGCGCCATGTTCGCGCCCATGCGTCCCAGGCCCACCATGCCGATCTGCATCTGTCGTCTCCATCGTCAATAGTGACCACCCATTGTCGCGGCTCGAATCGCCACGCGCAATGCGCGCGCGCGGCGATTCCGGTACATTGCCGGGCTTACGCAGCGCACAAAGGGGGACAGGATGGGGCGGGCGGTGTTTGGCAGTATCGAGGAACTGGCCGGCAGGGCGGGACAGGAGATCGTGGTCAGCGACTGGCTGGAAGTGACGCAGGATCGCATCAATCAGTTCGCCGATGCCACCGGGGATCATCAGTGGATTCACGTCGACGTCGAGCGCGCGCACCGCGAATCGCCGTTCGGCACGACCATTGCGCACGGTTTTCTGACCCTGTCGTTGCTGAGTCACTTCCTCAACGAGTCGCTGGAGTTCGGAAAATCGAAAATGGGGGTGAACTATGGATGCAACCGGCTGCGATTCACTGCGCCGGTGAAAGCGGGCTCGCGCCTGCGCGCCCGCTTTAAGTTGAAGGAGTTCCAGCGCATCGAAGGCGGGGTGCAGCTGATCTGGGACATCGTGATGGAATGCGAAGGCGAGACCAAGCCCGTGCTCGTGGCAGAGTGGGTGGGCCGGCGCTATGGCTGAGCGATTTCCAGCCGTCTTCGTTTCCCACGGCGCTTCGACTGAACAGCGCTCCCGCTTAAAAACCTCTGCCTGCAGTGTCATACTGGCGACTTGTTTCACCGCGCCATTCCGCTCCAGCAAGCCGCCCATCAACGCAAGGAACAGCCATGAATTTTGATTTTTCGGACAAGGTCAAGGATCTGCAGAAAAAAGTTCTCGCCTTCATGCAGCAGCATGTCAATCCGCGGGAGGCGCGATTTTTCGAGGAAATTGCGGAGAATCGCGCCAAGGGCAACGCCTGGGTTCCGACGCGCATTGTCGAAGAGCTCAAGCCGGAGGCACGCGCCGCCGGCCTCTGGAATCTGTGGCAGCCCAAGGACCACGGCGGGTCGCTGACCAATCTCGAATATGCGCCGCTGTGTGAAATCATGGGACGGAGCAGCTGGGCGCCGGAAGTGTTCAACTGCTCGGCTCCCGATACCGGCAACATGGAAGTGTTGCTGCGCTACGGCACGCCGGAGCAGCAGAAGCTATGGCTGACGCCGTTGCACAACGGTGAAATCCGCTCGGCTTTCCTGATGACCGAGCCGGAAGTCGCATCGTCGGACGCAACCAACATCCAGTGCCGCATCGAGCGCCAGGGCAACGAGTACGTCGTCAACGGCCGCAAGTGGTGGTCGTCGGGTGCCGGCGATCCGCGCTGCAAGCTCTTCATCGTGATGGGCAAGTCCGATCCGGACAGCGCCGATCGCCACAAGCAGCAATCGATGATTCTGGTGCCGGCCGACGCCAAGGGCGTCAAGGTCGTCCGGGCGCTCAGCGTGTTCGGCTATGACGACGCGCCGCACGGCCACATGGAAGTGACACTCGACAACGTGCGCGTGCCGGCATCGAGCATATTGCTGGGGGAAGGCCGCGGCTTCGAAATCGCGCAGGGCCGCCTCGGGCCCGGGCGGATCCATCATTGCATGCGCATCATCGGCCAGGCCGAGCGTGCACTGGAACTGATGTGCAAGCGCCTGAAGAGCCGCGTTGCATTCGGCAAGCCGGTGGTCGAGCACAACCTGTGGCACGAGCGCATCGCCGAATCGCGCCTGATGATCGAACAGGCACGGCTGCTTACGCTCAAGGCAGCCTATATGATG
>JANOGH010000254.1:0-7648 GCA_031414075.1 Betaproteobacteria bacterium
GCAGCCTGGGCGTGGAGCCGGCTGGGCTGGGTCGAGAACTACTGTGACCATCCCGACCGCGCGATCGAGTATTTCCAGCGCGCCCTGCGTCTGAGCCCGCTCGATCCGATGAACTTCAACAACTACGTCGGCATGGGCTCGGCGCACGAGGTCGCCGAGCGCTATGAGGAGGCGGTGGCGCTCTACCGGCGCGGGCTGCAGGAGCGCCCGCACGCGCACTGGATCCTGCGCAATCTCGTTGCCTCGCTGGTCGGAGCGGGCCGCGTAGAGGAGGCGAAGGTGGAATTCGCGCACCTGTGCTCGGCGTATCCGGGCTTGACCATTGCCAAGTTCAAGAAGGCCATGGTTTTCTCGGCTGCCGTTCTGGATCGGATGGGCGCGCAACTGAAAATAATGGGGTTGCCCGACTGACGCGGGGCGCGGCTAGAGCGTAGGGCCGCTGAAGGCGGCGCCAAAGACAACGCGTTGCGGATACGTCAAATTGCAATATCTCAAACCTGACCCGGAGAACGCACGCATGCGTACCAACCCTCAAAGTCCCGTTGTCGGCATCATCGGCGTCGGTCAACTGGCCAACTTCATGGTCCGCGGCTTGCGAAACGGCCAGTGGCGAGGAAAGATTTTGCTCTCCCCACGCAATGCCGAGCGCGCGGCCGCACTGGCGCGCGATTGCGACTGCACCGTGGCGATAAGCAATCAGGCTGTCGCAGAGGAATCGGACATAGTGATGCTTGCAATGCGCCCTCCTCAGGTGACGGAAGCGCTGGCCAGTGTCACTCTGGTGCCCGAGCAAATTCTGCTTTCGGTCGTTGCAGGCTTGCCTGTTGCTCAGCTACAGGGGAAGCTCCCGGCGGGCCAGCGCGTCGTCCGCGCCCTGCCCGTCAGCAGCGCGGAATTTGGCGCCAGCCCGACCATGATGTACCCAGCGGATGCGGCAGTCGAAGCCCTGTTTCAGCACACTGGCCAGAGCATTGTGCTGACGCGCGAGAGTGACTTCGAGATCGGCACCCCGATCGGTTGTGCCTACACCTGGTTTCTCGATCTATACGGCACGTTGGCGGAGAGCTGCGAGCGGGCCGGGATGGGGGCGCAGCAGGCGCGCGCTCTGGTATACGGCATGGCGGAAGGCGCGGCGCGTGTTGCCAGTCATGCCGGAAAACTTTCCGCGCGCGCGATCGCCGCTGAAATCGCAAGTGAAGGTTCGTTTACCCGCTTGGGCCTGACTCACCTGCGCGAGAACGGCGGTTTGAGTGCCTGGCAACAAGCCTGCGAGATGCTGACCCAGCGCTTGCGGAAGTAGCATCGGGGTTCACTGTTCAGTACCATTGTGGCGCAGCATCGCCGATGCCGGGTCCTTGTCCACGACCCCGACTCAAGGAGGCACCGCTATGAAACTGAGCGCCCACGCAGTTGTCCTGGTGGCAGGCCTCTCGATTCTCTCATGCGTAACTGCCGCCCGGGCGGACAAAGCGTATGGCCCGGGGGTGACGGACACGGAAATCAAGATCGGCAACACCGGCCCCTACAGCGGCCCGCAATCTGTATATGGGACGCTCGGCCGCGCTGAGGCCGCCTACTTTCGAATGATCAACGAGCAGGGCGGAGTAAATGGTCGCAAGATCGACTTCATCAGTCTGGACGACAGCTACATCCCGGCGCGAACGGTCGAGCACACGCGTCGGCTTGTCGAGCAAGACCAGGTGCTCCTCATGTTTGCGCAAGTAAGCACGGCGGCCAATTCGGCGATCCACAAATACGTGAACGCCAAAGGCATACCGCATGTGTTCGTCTCCAGCGGGGCAACGAAGTGGGCCGACCCGAAGCACTTTCCCTGGACCATGGGGTTCCTGATGAGCTATCAGACCGAGGCGCGCATCTACGCCCGCTACCTCCTCGATACGAAACCCGACGCGCACATCGGGATCCTCTACCAGAACGACGACTACGGAAAGGACTACGTCAAGGGACTCAAGGACGCTCTGGGCAGCAAGGCCGCTCAAATGATCGTCGCCGAGCTGAGCTACGAGACTACCGACCCGACGGTGGATTCACAAATCGTCAGCTTGAAGAGTTCCGGCGCGAATGTGTTCTTCGATGTCTCGGCCTCGAAGTTCGCCGCCCAGGCGATTCGCAAAGCGCACGACATCGGGTGGACGCCTCTGCATATCATGAACAGCATTGGAAGCTCCGTGGGGTCGGTGCTCACGCCGGCGGGACCAGAGAAGGCGGTCGGCATGGTCACCGTTTTCTACGTGAAGGACCCCAGCGACCCACAATGGAAAGACGATCCGGGGATGCTGGAGTATCTGAGCTGGCTCAAGAAGTATTACCCTGAGGGCGATGCAAAGGACGGATTCAATGTATGGGGATACCTCATGGCGCAAGGACTCGTCCACTTGTTGCGACAATGCGGGGACGACCTGACCCGGGAGAATGTCATGCGCCAGATAACCTCGATCCATGACTTTCAACTCGCGATGATGCTGCCCGGGATTCGCTGGAACACCGGGCCCGAAGACTACTTCCTGATCGAATCGGCGCAGCTGGCGCGTTTCGATGGCAAGCAGTGGGTACCATTCGGGAAGATCATCGGCCGCTAGCGATTATTGGCTAGCTCAGTAGTGCCACCAGTGCCTGGGCGTCGGCAATGTCCCGCGTCTGCAACTCTTCTGAAAACGAAGCACAGACCGGTTCGAGGAGTTGCCGCGCTTGTTCTTGCCGTCCATGGCTCACGAGCAGCCGCGCACAGGCCGTCGCGGCGCGCAACTCCAACATCCGCGCACCTTGAGCACGCGCAGTCGCGAGCGCTGCATCGAAACACTCGGCCGCCGAGTTTCGCTCTCCCTGCGCCACGAATACCTCACCGCGCAGCCGTTGGATTTCGGCAAGAGCAAATCCTTCCTCTGTGCGGCGAGCGGTGGCCAGCGCCTCCTCCACCTCACGCATGGCTTCGGCGGTCGCACCTTGCTCAAGAAGCATCCTTGCCCGGAACGATGCAAAAAGAGGTGAGAAGATTGCGCAACCCGCTGCTTCCAGCGCAGCGCGTCCCTCGCGGGCCGCATCGCGCGCCGCTTGTTTGTCTCCTCGCGCCGAGAGAACGAAGGCTTGAGCGTTCAGCGCAAAGCCGCTCCAATGCTTGAAGCTCTGGTCGTCGATCAGCTTGTTCAGACGCAATAACAGCGGCTCGACGTGCTCCGCATCGAGCTCGAGAAGACCAACCCATAGACCGACGGCCAATGCGTAAGAAAGCGTCTGTGGATGCTTGACGAGCTCTGCTCGCGCTATCGCTTGATCCCGCGCTTGCCTGGCATGCCCAGGGTAGCCCAGTGCCCAAAGACACCAGGACAAGCCGGCAAGCCCGGCCATGACCGGATCCTGCCCGTATTTCATCGCCAGTACGGCGTCCTGCGCAGGATCTGCGAGCGCCAGGGACTGCTCGATGTTGCGCCGCCCTTCACGAAGGTTTCCCATATAGCACTGCACCCGCCCGAGGAGCCCGTGACCCATCAGGCGGGCCACTCTCTCCCCTCGCCCCTCTGCCATCGCAAGCATCCGCGTCGCGGCCTGCTCGGCGATACGATGCCGCGCGGTCCAGGTCCCGTACCCCCATTGCATGTATAGCGCGCGCGACACTAGCTCGATGTCCTCCACCCGGTCGCACAGATCGACTGCCTGCCGATAGGCTTCCGCGAATTCCGGCCCGCCCCAGCCGTGGGTCGCAATGATCGGAGTCGTCAGCGACACACGGAGATCGAGCTCGACGCGGTCGCGCTGTTTCGAGGCCGGTTGCGTGAGCACCAGTTCCACGCCCTTGCTGAGATGACCGATCGCTTCAGTATTGGCAGAGCGGGCCGTAGCCTGACGACCCGCCGCCAGCCAATAGGGGATCGCCCGCTCCGGTAGATCGGCGGAACTGAGGTGGCGCGCGAGCAGCTCGGGTTCCGAACGCGCCGTCTCGGGGAAATGGTCCTCAAGCGCTTGCGCAATGAGCGCGTGGATTTGAACGCGCCGAGACTTGAGCAGCGAGTCATAGGCGGTGTCCCGCACCAGTGCGTGCTTGAACATGAACCTCGAATTGCTTGCGCTGCCAAGACCGAACAGAAGCTCAGATGCCACCAGCTGATCGAGTGCCTGATCGAGTCGCGCATCCTTGAGTGGCGACACCATTGAAAGAAGCTCGTGGCCAAACTCCCGCCCGATGCATGCGCCGATCTGCGCGATTTCCTTGACCGCGCCCAGCCGGTCCAGCCGCGACATCAGTGAATCCCTGAGCGTGCTCGGAATGGACAGGGCAGGCAACGGGCCGCTCAGTGTGTAGAAATCGCCACGATCGACGAGCAGTCCGGTTTCGAGGATGGTCTTGGTAAGTTCTTCGACAAACAGCGGAACGCCATCGGTCTTTGACACGATCTGGTTCACGATCTCTTCCGGCAACCGCTTTTCAGACGCCACTCGGCTGGCGACCGCAGTGGTCTGCCGCGCATCGAGCCTTCCTAGGGTGAGCACCGTGACCAGCGGTTGCCCATCCCAGCTGGGGCGGAACTCGGGGCGATGCGTCGCCAGGAGCAGCACCGGGATCTTTTCGATGCGTGCGAGCAATTCTTCCAACATCCCCAGCGTTGTCGGGTCGGCCCAGTGCAAGTCCTCAAACAGTAGAAGTACTGGGCGCGTGCGCGCGGCAGCCTCGGTGAGGTCGTTGAGTGCCCGCAACGTCTCTTCCCTTTGCTTTTGCGGGCTCATGCCGAGCGTCCCGTAGCGTTCCTCAGCAGGCAACGAGAGCAACCGGGCAATCAGGTTCAGATCGGCCTCCGGACGTTCGTACTCGCGTATCAGGCGCTCCAGCCTGTTCAGCCGGCTGCCGGGCGCCTCGTCGCGCTCTGAGCGCAGGGCGCGCTCGAAGTTGTCGATCACTGGGTACAACGCAGTATTCACGAAGTACGGCGTGCACTGATACTGCCAGACGTGCGCACCATCCGGAGCCGTTGTCTCCCGGAGAGCCCCCAGGAGCCGCGATTTGCCGATGCCGGGCTCGCCGCACACCAGGACGACCTGGCCGTTGCCCACTCGGACCTGGTCCCACGCATGCAGCGCTGTTGCCAATTCGATGTCGCGCCCCACCATCGGCGCCGGTGCGCCTCGGTGCGCGGCATCAAAGCGGCTTTCAGCGCGGCGCTCCCCCAGTGCTTGCCAGACATGCAACGCGTCCGCGATGCCTTTTAGCGCGTGCGACCCCAGATCGCGGTACTCGAAGCTCGGGCCGGCCAGTTGCCGGGTGTGCTCACTCAGCACCACACTTCCGACTTCGGCCAGGGCCTGCAGTCGCGCGGCCAGGTTCGGGGTGTCGCCCAGTGCGAGTTGCTCATGCCGTGCACCGCCGCCCACCTCTCCGACGACCACGACCCCGGTATGGATGCCGATGCGAACGGACAATCGCACCTGCGTCTTCTTCATTAATCGCGCGCTCAAGTCCATCATCGCCGCGACAATGTCCAAGCCGGCGCGCACGGCACGCTGGGCATCATCCTCGTGGGCCAGCGGATGACCGAAGTAGACCAGCAGCCCATCGCCCAGGTACTGTGCGATATGCCCCTCGAAGCGTTCGATCACCTCGGCAGCACTTTCCTGGTAGGCGCGAATGACTTCGCGAAAGTCCTCCGGGTCGAGGTTCTCCGACATCTGAGTCGAACCCACAAGATCGCAGAACATTACTGTGAGCTGCCGCCGCTCGGCGGCAGTGCCGTCCCATGCAGCGGGGGCAGGCGTGACAGGAACCGCTTTGGCTTCGGGTGCCAGCGCTGGCGACGTGGCGCCGTTCAACTCCGCGGCGGCCTTGAGGAGCTTCCTGCGGTGTCCGAGGAGAACACCAAGCTTCTCGAGGTCGCTGTCAGTGACCAGCGCCATGGTTTCGAGATCAAAGCCGTTCTCGTCGAAAACCTTGGTGTACCGCTCAAGACCGAGTGCCTGGAGCCATTCTGAGATCGACTGCATCTTTTTCCAGCAAACTATGCGAAGCGTGGGCAAGCTTTGCGTTGCATTACCGTGAAGTGACGACTACAGAAGCTTTGGTACTCTACCCCAACTCCTCGCCCAGTTCTTCCAGCAACGCCTTCGCCTCATTCAGATCCTTGGCATGGAACCCTTGGGTCAATCAGTTGTAGATCGGGGCGAGAGGTCGGGCACGGCACCTGGCGGCACGCAACTCCAGCATTTCCAGCATTCGTCGATGGCTCCGTCGTCGTCTAAACGCCAAGGGCATCAGCCGCTGCTATACTTGACGCCATCAGGAGAGCGCTTCCACGTGAAGCCGCCGAAGGCGCAGTGCCCGCCGGTACCGGGGTCAAGAACGCTCAGGCAGAAGGACTGACAGACGCTTCAGTTGAAGCGTTCCTCGCTGGAGAGAGGCCCGCCGCGAGCGGGCCCACCGAAGGGGCAAGCGGCCCGCCGTCGAACGCAGGCCGCCAATCTCTCAGGTAAAGCGGACAGCAGAGGGCATCTCCGGTGCGGCCTTGGTCGCATTGGTTCGAACACTGCCCTCGCCCAGCGCTGCCAAGGAGCCATGTCCGCCACCGGTTTGCTCAAGACCCCGCTGCACGCTTTGCACCTTGAACTGGGCGCGAAGATGGTGCCGTTCGCCGGTTACGACATGCCGGTGAGCTACCCCGCTGGCATCCTGGCCGAGCACCGGCATTGCCGCGAATCGGCGGCGCTGTTCGATGTGTCGCACATGGGGCAGTTGCGCTTGCTCGGTGACGACGCAGCAAAGGCCCTGGAGTCACTGGTCCCCGTGGATGTGGTCGACCTGGCGGTGGGCAAGCAGCGCTACGGTTTCTTCACCAACGCCAGCGGCGGTATCCTGGACGACCTGATGATCACGCGGCGCGAGAGTGACCTGTTCGTCATCGTCAACGCGGCCTGCAAGGACGCCGACCTCAAGCACCTGGTAGCGCACATCGGCCAGCGCTGCACGGTGCAACCTTTGCCCGACCGCGCGCTGCTGGCCCTGCAAGGGCCCGAGGCGGTCAGTGCATTGTCGCGGCTCAACCCGGCGCTGTCCAAACTAACCTTCATGACCGGCATGAGCGCCACGCTGACGGACGCGGACTGTTTCGTTACCCGGTCCGGCTACACCGGCGAAGACGGCTTCGAGATTTCAGTGCCTGCCTCTCAAGCCGATGCGCTGGCGCGCGAGCTGCTCGCCCTGGTCGAGGTGCGGCCGGCCGGCCTGGGTGCGCGCGATACCTTGCGCTTGGAGGCCGGATTGTGCCTGTACGGACACGACATCGATGACGTGACGACGCCCGTGGAAGCAGGCCTGGCCTGGGCGATACAGAAAGTGCGCCGCGCCGGCGGCGTGCGCGCCGGCGGCTACCCCGGCGCAAATGTGATCGACGGGCAGTTGGCGCGTGGCGTCAGCACCAGGCGCGTCGGACTGGTCGGGCTGGAGCGGGTGCCGGTGCGCGAAGGGGCGTTGATCGTCGATGCGCAGGGCCACGAGCTCGGCCACGTGACCAGCGGCACGCTGGCGCCCACGGTCAACCGCCCGATCGCGATGGCTTACCTCGCCGCCGACCACGCCTCGCCCGATCACGAGGTGTACGCGCAAGTGCGCGGCAAGAACCAGCCCATGCGCGTCAGTGCAATGCCCTTT
>JANOGH010000255.1:0-2663 GCA_031414075.1 Betaproteobacteria bacterium
TACGATAGTCACGTAGTCACGTCAGTCACTCATGGCCTTACCTTAAGCCACTCGCCATGCTCCTTCCCCTGCGAGCGGGGGAAGGTTGGGATGGGGGCATGCCTAGCATTTGCAGGATTGCCCCCCCCCCCATCCCACCCCCCCCACCAGGGGCGGGAATCCAGTGATCTAAGGTAGTGCCATGGACGTCAGTCACGATAGTCACGGCCTCACTCACGCGATCTTCCGCTTCACTTCATCCGTGAGTATGTGCTGGCGTTTGTCCAGCCACCAGCCGTATTGCACCGGCCAGGAGCCATATTCGCCCTGGGCGCCGAGAACGACTTCCGCATGCAGCGCCCAGTTCGGGTTGTAGAGCGACTGGCGGCCGATCGCGATCAGATCCGCCCGGCCATCCTGCAGAATCTGTTCTGCGTGATGAGGGTCGAGAATCAAGCCGACCGCCATGGACTTGATGCCGGCTTCTTTTTTGACGCGTTCGGCGAACGGCACCTGAAATCCGGGATCGCGCTTGATTCTGGCGGCCGTCGCCGAACCGAGCAACCCGCCGGAGGAGCAGTCGACCACGTCCACCCCGCGGGCCGAAGTTCCTTCGCCAGCGTCACCGAGTCCTCCAGCGTCCAGCCGCCTTCGATGCCGTCGACCGAGGAGATCCGCACGAACAGCGGCTTGTCCTGCGGCCACGCGGCGCGCAGGACTTCGGCGAGCTCAAGCGTGTAGCGCATGCGGCCCTGGAGGTTGCCGCCGTACTGATCGGTGCGTTTGTTGGAGAGCGGCGAGAGAAATTCGTGGCTGAGATAACCATGGGCCGAATGCAATTCGATCACTTCAAAGCCTGCCGCAAGCGAGCGTAGCGCGGCCTCGCGCCAGCGCGCCTGCACGGCACGGATGTCACCCACACTGAGTTCGTGCGGCACCAGCCAGCCGGTGTCCATCGGGATCGCGCTGGGCGCCACGACCTTCCATGCATCTTCGCCGCGTGCGCGATCACTGTCGTTGATCGGACCATTGCCGTGCCACGGCCTTTGCATCGAGGCCTTGCGGCCGGCATGCGCGAGTTGAATCGCCGGCACCGAGCCGTTGGCTTTGATGAAATCGGCAATGCGCCGCAACGGCGGGACGTGCGCATCCGACCAGATGCCCAGGTCGCCGTAAGTGATGCGGCCTTCGGGTACGACCGCGGCGGCTTCGGTGAAAACCAATCCGGCGCCGCCGGTGGCCATCTTGCCGAGGTGGACGAAATGCCAGTCATTGGCCATGCCGTCATGCGAGGAGTATTGGCACATCGGGGAAATGACGACGCGGTTTTTCAGGGTGATGCCACGCAGGGTAATCGGCGTGAACAAAAGCGGCCTTGATGCCATGAACTTCCTTTCGGTCGAATTGACTTGGGCAGAATCCATATTTAAAGACACGCTCTCACCGCGCTGGATTCTCCTAAGGAATCTCTGAACATGTGTCTTCCCCGAGAAAGCGGGGAACCAGTTTTCTTTACAAAACATGGATTCCCGCTTTCGGGGGAATGACAAATCAGGACATGTTCAGAGGTTCCCTAAGTGCGGGGTCGCGTGTGCACGTGATGCTGGTGGGTCCGATGGGCGTGGTCGTCCATTTCCACCGGTACGACATTGACCCTGCCGTGTCGCACCTCGCGCACGGCCATCAGTTCGTTGGCGAATTTGCTCACTTCCGTAGTTGCCCCGCGAAGTATGACCGTCTCCATGCAGTTGTCGTGGTCGAGATGAACGTGCATCGATGACAGCACCAGGTGGTGATGCTGGTGCTGAAGATCGGTGAGGCGTTCGGTGAGGTCGCGGGCGTGATGGTTGTAGACGTACGAAAGCGAAGCGACGCAGTAAGGCGCTTCCTGCCGATCCAGCCGCGCCGACTCGAGTTCATTGCGGACCATGTCGCGCACAGCCTCGGATCGATTCTGATAGCCCTTCTGACCGATCAATGCATCGAATTGTTTGGCGAGATCTTCGTTCAGCGAAATGGTGAAGCGATCCATCGGGGTGCCCTCATTATCGTTCTGGAGTGAGATATTACCGAAAAACGTAAGAAAAGAGACGGGAGTTGCGCTGGCCGGACATTTCCAGGCGCTGCTGTGCTACTTGAGTGGGGCACTGACTGCGCGCGACATCCGCTCCAGCGCTTTTTCCAGCGTGGCGCGCGGACACGCAAAATTCAGTCGCAGGAAACCCGGCGCACCGAACGGCGCGCCGTCGTACAGGCCTACCCCCGCATCGGTGAATAGCTTGACCGGGTCATTCGTATTTAGCGAGCGCGCGTCGATCCACGACAAATAAGTCGCTTCCGCGTGCCAGATGCGCAGCCCCGGCATGGCTGCGACCGAACTTTCGACCAGGTCGCGATTGCCGCGCAGGTAATCGAGCAGCGCCGATTGCCACGGTTTGCCGTCGCGATACGCGGCCTGCGTCGCGATGTATCCCATCAAGCCGACGTGATGCACGATTCCCGCCATCGCTTTCCTGAGCTTGTGGCGCACGTCCGGACTGGCAGCAATTGCATAGGCGCAGCCGAGTGCCGGCAGGTTGAAGGTTTTGCTGGCCGACATCAGGGTCACTGTCCGCTGCGCGATGTCTTCGCCGAGGGTTGCAACCGGAATATGGCGCTTGTCCGCGTCGAGGATCAGGCCGCTG
>JANOGH010000256.1:0-8629 GCA_031414075.1 Betaproteobacteria bacterium
TAGCGCGCCGTCGGTGCCGGAATCAGGTGCGGCATCAAGCGATGGAGGGGGGCATGCAGGAAACGCTGGAACAGGGAGGGAGGCGGTGCATCACGCGTGAAATCGGGCAGCAGCTTGTAGCCGAGATAGGGCGTGAACAGGACCGCCACGACCCATGACACCACCAGGGCGATGGTCACCACCGCGAAAATCGAAAAGGTGTACTCGCCCGCGGACGACTCGGCAAATCCCACCGGGGTGAACGCGGCGGCGGTGATCAGGGTGCCGGTAAGCATCGGGAACGCAGTCGAGGTGTAGGCAAAAGCAGCGGCCTTCGACCGCTCCATGCCCTGCTCCATCTTGGTGGCCATCATTTCCACCGAGATGATGGCATCGTCCACCAGCAGGCCGAGCGAAATGATCAGCGCGCCGAGCGAAATCCGCTGCAGGTCGATGCCGTACAGCTTCATCATCAGGAAGGTAACGGCCAATACCAGCGGAATGGACAGGGCCACCACCAGACCGGTACGGAAGCCGAGGCTGAAGAAGCTGACCGCGAGAACGATCACAACGGCTTCAAGGAGCGTCCACATGAATTCGTCGACGGATCGCTTCACAACCTGCGGCTGGTTTGAATACTGGTGCACCTCGATGCCGACCGGCAGGTCCCGCTTGATGCGCGCAAAAGCCTTATCCAGGTCCTGCCCCAGCTGCAGGATATCGCCGCCCTTGGCCATCGACACGGCCAGTGCTATGCCCTCCTGCCCCATGTAGCGCACTTTCTGCGAGGGCGGGTCGACGTAGCCGCGATAGACGTGGGCGATATCGCCGAGGCGGAAGAGTCGCCCGTTCGCCTGAATGCCAATCTCGCGGACGCTCTCGACCGAGTCGAAGCTTCCCGAAATACGCAAGAAGATCCGGTCGGATTGTGTATCAATTGATCCGGCCGGCGTCATGGCGTTCTGCTCGCGCAAGACATTGAAAATAGACAGCGGATCAATACCGAGCGTGGCCAGTTTGCGATGGGAAGTCTCGACGTAAATTTTCTGATCCTGGTCGCCGACGATCTCCGCCTTGGCGACGGCCGGCACGCGCAGGATTTCCTTGCGCACTTCCTCGACATGGTCTTTCAGCTCGGCGTAGTTGTAGCCGTCGCCGGTAAAGGCATAGATATTCCCGAACACGTCGCCGAATTCGTCGTTGAAATACGGGCCCAGCGTGCCTTCGGGCAGCGTGTAGCGAATATCGCTGATTTTTTTCCTGACTACGTACCACACCCTCGCGACTTCCTTCGGCGGCGTCGAATCCTTGAGCGCCAGGAAAATCGTGGTTTCGCCGGATTTGGTAAAAGAGCGCACGTTGTCAAGATACGGCGTCTCCTGCAGCTTCTTCTCCAGCCGCTCGGTAACCTGCTGCTCCATCTCCGCGGGCGACGCGCCCGGCCAGATCGCCCTGATTACCATGACCTTGAAAGTAAACTCGGGATCTTCCGCCTGACCGAGCCTGAAATAGGAAAACAATCCTGCAGCGAACAGGGCAAGCATAAAAAAAAGCACCAGCGACTGGTGCTCCAATGCCCATTCGGACAAGTTGAAGCTCTTCACTTCAGCGCCCCTTTGACCGGCTCTTCGCGCACGCGGACCTTCTCGCCGACGAACAGCTTGTGCACCCCGGCACGCACGACCATATCGCCTGGATCCAGGCCGGACAACACCGCCACCTTGTCTTCCACGTACTCGCCGACTTCGACCGGCACCAGCTTTACCTGGCCGCTTGCCTTGTCGACCACCCAGACCGCGGCATGTCCATTTTCCTGAAACAAGGCCGTGGCGGGCAGCATAACCGCGACCGTGCGCTGAACACCCCTCAGATACACGTTGGCGGTCATGCCGAGCTTCATCGCCGGATCGGCATCGAGCACGCTGATCTTGGCGGCATAGGTGCGCGTTACCGGATCGGCGGAAGGACTGACCTCCCGGACCTTGCCTTGGTAAATCTTCGCCGGATCCGCCCACAACGAAATGGCGATATCCCTGGAGGCGCTCAGTTCGGCCAGTCTGTTTTCTGGAATGCTGATGACCACTTCCCGATCGTCAGTGCGCGCCAGCTTCATGACCGTCTGGCCGGCGGCAACCACCTGGCCGACTTCGACCAGGATCGCGGTGACCACGCCGGCGTGATCGGCGGCGAGTTCCGTATAGCCGGCCTGATTCCTGGTGACTGCAAGTTGCGACTGCGCCTGCTCCAACCTGGCCTTGGCCACGTTGTAAAAGTTCTTGCGCCGGTCGAACTCCACCTTGCTGATGAACTCCTTCTTGAACAGATCGGTATAGCGTTCGAGCTCGGCCTTGCTCTGCTCGTACTCGGAACTCGCCGCCGCCAGCTGCGATTGCGCACTGCGCGTGTTCAGCTGCTGGTCTTCCGGATCGAGCCGTGCCAGCGTATCGGCTTTTTTTACGAGGCCGCCGACTTCCACGTTGCGCGCCACGATCTTGCCGGTAACGCGAAAGCTCAGATTGGTCTCGTAGCGGGGGCGTACTTCCCCCGAGTAACCAACATCGCTGTTGGTGCTGCCGATGGTCACGCGCACGATATTGACCAGCCGCGCCTCCGGCGTCGCCTGCGGCTTGTCGCTGCAGCCGACGCCGAGCGTTGCCAGCAACAGAAAGCACAGCAACGCAACCGGCGATGCAATGGGGTCGTCGCGGTTCATCTTCCCGCCTGAAGAAGGACAAATGTGACAGTCATGCTGCGACTGGTCGCCGGAATGACGGCCATCACAGATTGACCGTAATCGACTGGCCAGGCTTGAGCAAAACGGCCTGCTTCGGGTCCGGGCGCGCCTCGACCCGGTAGTGCAATTCCGGAGCGTTGCCGACGGAAGATTCCGTCGTGGCAAACGGTGAAACATAGATAATTGCCGCCTGTATGGGCTGGTCGCACCGCGCGCAGACAAGGGTCACGCGGCGCCCATTCTGCAAATGCGCGGCCACCGCCAGCGGCACTTCGAAACTGACTTTGATCTTGTTGACGGGGAGGATGGACAGGACCGGCGCGCCGGCGGGCACCCAATCACCCTTGGCGTAGAGCGTTTCGGTGACCACGCCGCTGACCGGTGCGCTGGCCGACTTCAGCATGAGCTTCCATTCCGCTTGAGCCACTTCGGCTTTCAGGGTTTCGATCTCGTCCGTTCCTGCGGCAGTTCCCTTTCCGCCGGCGTGCTCGATCTGGTCAAGGCGTTTCGCCGCGTCCGCGTGTGCGGAGATTTCGCCCGCATCGGCCTGCGAGAACAGTTTCATTCCTTGCGTAACAGTGGCGCCGCGTTTGACGTCGAGCGACGATAGATTGCCCGCCACCGGCGCCGCCAGCCTGATGACCTCACCCTCGGTCACGCCGCGAAAGGATCTCAACTCCTCCCGTGTGCAGCCGGCTGCCGCCACCAGCAGCAGCACGGCGATCAGGCGCCGCACTCCGGCAGGAGACGGCGACTGTCTCACTGCGTGTCTTCCTTGAGCAGGAGGTTGACGTCGGCCAGGTCGGCTTCGGCGAGCTTGCCCACCGCCGCCTTGAGCTTGAACTGGTTCAGGATCGTGTTGTACACCGCCTGCGCCAGGTCGCGCTGCGCCGCCGCCAGTTGCTGCTCGGCATTGAGCACGTCCACCTCCGTTCTCACCCCCACCTCCTGACCGAGCTTGGTCGATTCAAGCTGCAGTTTGGTCGAATCCACCGCCTGGCGCAGCGCCTGGATCTGGCCCAGCCCCGAGGTCACACCGAGAAAGGCCTGGCGCGTCTGCAGCGCCGCCGAGCGCCGCGCGCTCTCCAGGTCCTGGCGCGCGCGCTCCTGCCCCGCCACCGCTTCGCGCACCCGCGAGCTGATGCCCCCGCCCTGGTAGAGCGGCACGTTGAGTTGCACCCCCACCACCAAGGCCTTGATGTCGCTGCCAATGCTCTGGGCGGAAGACTGCGCGTAGACGCCGCCGAGCGAGCCCACCGCGTCCAGGGTGGGGTAGTGCCCGGCGTCGGCTTTCTTGATTTCCTGGGCGGCGATCTCGATGCTCTGCTGGGCCAGCGCCACCAGCAGGCTCGACTGGTAGGCCTGCTCGACCCACGCGCCCATGTCGGCGGGCGCCGGCGGGCTCAGGCTCACCGGGCTGCGCAGACCGGCGAGCCTGCCCACCGGCTTGCCCACGATTTGTTCGAGCGCCCGGGTCTTGACTTCCACTTCGTTCTCGCCCCCCAGTTGCTGCGCCACGATCAGGTCGTAGCGCGCCTGCGCATCGCGCGAGTCGGTGATGGTGGCCGTGCCCACGATGAAGTTGCGCTTGGCCTGCTCGAGCTGCCTCGACACCGCCGTCTTTTGCGACAGAACGGTGCTCAGGTTGGCGCGCGCGAGCAGTACGTCGAAGTAGCCCTGCGCCACCCGCGTCATCAGCTCCTGGGTGGCCGCCGCGAGTTGGGTCTCGGCTTGTCTGACCTGCACCTTGGCCTGCTCGTAGGTGGCGTCATTCTGGCGCCGGTACAGCGGCTGGTTGAGTCTGATGCCGTAGTTGTAGTCGTAGAAGTCGCGCTGCCCCGAAACAAACAGGGGGTTATTGAACTGCGTGTCCAGAATGTTGTAGTTCGTGCCCGCGTTGAAGTCGATGCTCGGCAGCAGCAGCGCGCGCGCCTGCGGCAGCTTCTCCTGCGCCCCGACGTACTGCGCCTTCGCCCCAGCGTACGTCGAATCCTGCACTTGCGCCTCGCGGTAGATCGATATCAGGTCGGCGGCGAATGCGGATTCACCGGCTACCAGCATCAGCACCAGGGCCAGAATTTTTCCAGATACCCGTTTCATGCTCTGTCTATGTCCTTATATTGCGTATTCCGAATATCGCCGCAACCATCGATGCCGGCGCACGGCGGCCTGATTCTTTCTAAAACACAAAGCGCTCTGGCTGTTTGACGTTCTGCAGCGGGGGGATTGAGGTTTCGAACAAACCTACCGAGTTGAAAGCGCGCTCGGAAACCCGTGTGATCAGATTGGCGGTCATCACGGGAGGATCGCCGATCACCGCAAGCAGCCTGCCCCCGACAGCGAGTTGTTGCTGAAACGATTCCGACAGCACCGGAACCGACCCGGTCAGGAGAATCACGTCATAGGGCGCCTGTGCGGGCCAGCCTTCGCACCCATCGCCGACGTGAAACTGCACATTCTGAAGTCCATGGCCGGCGAGCCTGCGGGTGGCCGCCTGACTGAATTCCCCGATGCGTTCCACCGTCACCACCTGGCCGCCCAGTTTTGCCAGCAACGCGGTGACGTAGCCGCTTCCCGTTCCGACTTCCAGTATCTTGTCCGTCTTGCGCACGCCGAGTTCCTGAACCATCCGCGCCTCCATCTTCGGCGCGAGCATCACTTCACCATGACCGAGCGGTATCTCCATGTCGGCGAATGCAAGAGGTCGGTAGCGCTCGGGAACGAATTCCTCGCGCCTGACGGTCAGCAACAAATCCAGCACGGCCTGGTCGAGAACCTCCCAAGTGCGGATCTGGCTCTCGACCATGTTGAGGCGCGCTTGTTCCGGATCCATTACTTGCAAGGATGATCGACGATTTTCGAAGCTTGCAATTATCACACAATTCAATTAGCGTCACGGCTGCGTTAGGGGTCCTGCGCACGGGTGGCGCGGGTGAGACAAACCCTTCTGACCTGTACGGATAATGCCGATGCAGGGAAGCGCGTTGAAGTCTGCTTTTATCTCGCGCCTCCCCTGCACCACCACAGCTTGCAGGAGCGCATCATGAATGCCAATCCAAAGTTTCTGAGTGCCACAGCCCATGTCGATGAAGCGGCAGTGAAGCCGTTGCCGAGTTCGCGCAAGGTTCACGTTCAGGGTTCGCGCGCGGACATCCAGGTGCCGATGCGCGAAATTTCGCAGAGCGACACCCCTGCGAGCTTCGGCACGGAGCCGAATCCGCCGATGTTCGTCTACGACACGTCCGGACCCTATACGGATCCTCACGCGGCGATCGACATCCGCAACGGCCTGCCGCCGCTGCGCGAACGGTGGATCGAGGAACGCGCGGACACCGAGTTGCTGGCGGGGCCGACTTCGATCTTCGGTCGGACGCGGCTCGACGATGCGAAGCTGGCGCAGATGCGTTTTAATCTGCAACGGACGCCGCGGCGCGCCAATCCGGGCGTGAACGTCAGCCAGATGCATTACGCCCGCAAGGGCATCATCACCCCGGAGATGGAATTCGTTGCGATTCGCGAGAATCAGCGTCGCGACGCATTACCGGAACTGATTACGCGACAACACCCCGGTGAGTCCTTCGGTGCCATGCTGCCGAAGCAGATCACGGCGGAATTCGTCAGGGATGAAGTCGCTCGCGGACGCGCAATCATTCCCGCCAACATCAATCATCCGGAATCGGAGCCGATGATCATCGGCCGCAATTTCCTGGTGAAGATCAATGCCAACATCGGCAACTCGGCGCTGGGTTCCAGCATTCAGGAAGAAGTCGAGAAAATGACCTGGGCGATCCGCTGGGGCGGCGATACGGTCATGGACCTGTCGACCGGAAAACACATTCACGAAACGCGGGAGTGGATCGTGCGCAATTCGCCGGTTCCGATCGGCACAGTGCCGATTTATCAGGCGCTGGAGAAAGTCGACGGGCGCGCCGAAGAACTCACGTGGGAAATATTCAAGGACACCCTGATCGAGCAGGCGGAGCAAGGCGTCGACTACTTCACGATTCATGCCGGCGTGCGGCTCGCCTACGTTCCGTTGACCGCAAAACGGATGACCGGAATCGTTTCGCGCGGTGGCTCGATTCTCGCCAAATGGTGTCTCGCGCACCACAGGGAGAACTTCCTCTATACGCATTTCGAGGACATTTGCGAGATCATGAAGCTCTATGACGTGTCGTTCTCCCTCGGCGACGGCTTGCGGCCCGGATCGATCCACGACGCCAACGATGAGGCGCAGCTCGCTGAACTGCGCACGCTCGGCGAGCTGACGCAGGTAGCCTGGAAGCACGACGTCCAGGTGATGATCGAAGGCCCGGGCCACGTTCCGATGCACCTGATCAAAGAGAACATGGATTTGCAGTTGAAGCTGTGTCACGAAGCGCCGTTCTACACGCTGGGACCGCTCACGACAGACATTGCGCCGGGCTACGATCATATTACCTCGGCCATCGGCGCGGCCATGATCGGCTGGTATGGCACCGCTATGCTCTGTTACGTGACGCCGAAGGAACACCTCGGATTGCCGGACAAGGACGATGTCAAGGATGGAATCATCGCTTACAAGATCGCCGCGCACGCCGCCGACCTGGGAAAGGGTCATCCGGGCGCGCAGATGCGCGACAACGCCTTGTCGAAAGCGCGTTTCGAGTTCCGCTGGGACGATCAGTTCAATCTTGGCCTGGATCCGGACAAGGCAAAGCAGTTTCACGACGAAACGCTGCCGCAGGATGGCGCCAAGCTGGCGCATTTCTGCTCGATGTGCGGGCCGCATTTCTGCTCCATGAAGATCACACAGGATGTGCGTGATTACGCGGCGGCGTTGGGCGTGCCTGAGGTCGAGGCGCTGGAAAAGGGCATGACAGAAAAGGCCGCTGAGTTCGTCGCCAGTGGCGCCGAGATCTATCGCAAGGCGTGACAGCCATTCGTAACAGAAGCGGTGAATTCATTCACCGCTATTTTTTTATCTTCGCGAGGAGTTCATGGAACTGCCGCTGCTGGTCAAGGCCCTGATTCTCGGCGTCGTCGAAGGAATCACCGAGTTTCTGCCTGTATCGAGTACCGGCCATTTGATACTGGTTGGCGATTTGCTCGATTTCAACACTGAAAAGGGCGGGCTTTTCGAAATCGTGATTCAGTGCGGCGCCATCCTTGCGATTGTCTGGGAGTACCGTACAAGACTGACTTCGGTCGTCGCGCGACTGCCCACGGATCCGCAAGCCCGGCGCTTCGCAACCAATCTTGTGATCGCTTTTCTGCCGGTCGCGATTCTCGGTTTGCTGTTTGGCAAGGCGATCAAGGAAGTCTTGTTCAAGCCGGTGCCGGTAGCGGTGGCTTTCATTGTCGGTGGCCTCATTATTCTGTGGGCTGAGCGCCGCAAGCACGAAATCACGGTGGGCAGCGTGGACGAAATGACCTGGTCCGACGCGCTCAAGATCGGACTCGCACAGACGCTGGCCCTGATACCGGGCACTTCGCGCGCGGGTGCTACCATCATCGGCGGATTGTTTTTTGGTCTTTCGCGCCGCGCCGCCACGGAGTTTTCTTTTTTTCTGGCCATTCCGGTGTTATTTGCGGCATCGGCTTATGAACTGTTCAAACATCGCAGCACGCTGTCCGCTGAAGACCTTGGAATATTGGGAGTCGGACTCGTCACCGCATTCGCCTCCGCCTTCGTTTGTGTGCGCTGGTTGCTGCGCTACATCAGCCGGCACGATTTCACCGTCTTTGCCTGGTATCGCATCGCCTTCGGGGTCGTCGTTCTGGTGACAGCGTCAACCGGAGCGGTGAACTGGACTATCAATTAACCGTGAATGGGAAATGGTGAATGGGAAATGGTGAATGGGAAATCGTGAATGGGAAATCGAAAAGCTGAGATGCTGACCATCCCAACCTCCCACGATTCCCGATTCCCGATTC
>JANOGH010000257.1:0-3128 GCA_031414075.1 Betaproteobacteria bacterium
GGTTGGTTGAAAGCCATAGCCGTCAGGCAAGGTCAAAATCTCAACGCAGATACCCTACGTGCGTAGCACGTCGGAGTACCCTTTTAGGCGCAGAGGACGCAACGGTCGCAGAGGAAAACAAGAACTGACGAAATAAGGGTAAACGCAGAGCCGCGATCCGATCAACAATCGAAAACAGGTGCAGCGGGCGATGATGTCCGGACACCGCAAGCGAACCTCCATCGATTTTCTTTGCGCCCTCTCTTTTCACCTCTGCGCCCTTAAGGTAAAACACTTACGGCTGAAGCTGCTGCGTCAACGATTCTGGTGCCGGCCCTGGGCCGGCTTGCGGCGAGTTCAGAGCCCGCCTATGCACAAATACTTCACTTCCAGATATTCCTCGATCCCGTACTTCGAGCCTTCGCGGCCAATTCCGCTCTGCTTGACGCCGCCGAAGGGTGCTACTTCATTGGAGATCAGGCCGGTGTTGACACCGACCATGCCGGATTCGATGGCTTCGCCCACGCGCCAGATACGGCCGATGTCGCGGGCATAGAAATACGACGCAAGTCCGAACTCGGTGTCGTTGGCCATGGCGATCGCTTCTTCCTCGGTCTTGAAGCGGAACAGCGGCGCGACGGGGCCAAAAGTTTCCTCCTTGGTCACTTTCATCGTGGTGTTCACATCGGTCAGCACGGTCGGCTCGAAGAACAGGCCGCCAAGTTTATGCCTCTTTCCGCCGACCAGAACCCTGGCGCCTTTGGACACGGCATCCGCGATGTGCTCTTCGACCTTATTCACCGCTTTCTCGTCGATCAGCGGCCCCGCATTGACGCCGGCCTCCGTTCCCGGCCCGACCTTTAGCGCCTTCACTTTTTCCGCAAGCTTGGCGGCGAACTGATCGTAGACACTGTCCTGCACCAGAATGCGGTTCGCGCAAACGCAAGTCTGGCCGTTGTTGCGGTACTTGGAGATCATCGCGCCTTCGACTGCGGCATCGAGGTCGGCATCGTCGAATACGAGAAACGGCGCATTGCCGCCCAGTTCCAGCGAGACCTTCTTGATCGTTTCCGCGCTCTGCTTCATCAGCACGGCGCCGACTTCGGTGGAACCGGTGAAGCTGATTTTTCGAACCGTCGTATTCGACGTCAGCTCGCCGCCGATTTCCCTGGCGCTGCCGGTGACGATGTTGATCACGCCCTTGGGCACGCCGGCGCGTCCAGCCAGCTCCGCCAGCGCAAAGGCCGAGTACGGCGTCTGCGTTGCCGGCTTGATCACCACCGTGCAGCCCGCCGCCAATGCCGGCGCTGCCTTGCGCGTGATCATCGCTGCGGGAAAATTCCACGGCGTGATCAGGCCGCACACGCCAATCGGCTGCTTGATCACCACCCGGCGCTTGTCCGTCTGATGCTGCGGAATCACAACGCCGTAAAAGCGCTTCGCTTCTTCGGCGAACCACTCGATGAACGAGGCCGCGTAAGCGATCTCGCCCTTCGCTTCGGCAAGCGGCTTGCCCTGCTCCGTGGTCATCAGCAGGCCCAGATCGTCAGTATTGGCGATCATCAGCTCGAACCATTTGCGCAGAATGTTGGCGCGTTCCTTCGGCAGCTTGGCACGCCAGGCCGGCAGTGCCGCGCTCGCCGCTTCGATGGCCCGGCGCGTTTCCGTCGCACCCATTTTGGGAATGGTGCCGATCACCGCCCCGTTCGCCGGATTCGTGACATCGATCGTGGCTTTTGCGTCCGCATCCAGCCACGCACCGTTGATGAAGCTCTGCTGGCGGAACAGTTTCAGATCCTTCAGTTGCAATGCGAAATGGGTATCTCGGGGAACGTTCATTGGTGACCTCGTGAATGCCGTGAATATCGTGAATGCCGTGAATTTCGGAAAATCAGCGCTTTCGCGCCACCTATTCCTCGCGGCGGACTGACCGAGCAAGCCCTCGAAGCATCTGATTGATCCGAATCGCTGTAGCCTGAAGCCTTTGAAGCGACTCCAGTCCTGTCACATTGACACGCATTGCGATCTCAAGTTGCGTATCCATACCGTACTGCTCTTCCTTGGGGAACGACTTGGTTACCTCGTAAACGTCAGTGGCCAGATCGACCGCAAGACGCCAGACATCGAGATCCTTGTGGGACTTCATATCGGCGCCTTTCCGGGATTGTGAATTTGCGGCATTCAAGACATTCACGATATTCACGTCATTCACGCCATTCACGCCCCGGAACCTTCGTTAGAAGGTTCCAGGGTACGCTCCTCCGTCAATCAGAAAATTCATCCCGGTGATGTACCCAGCCTGCCTGCTGCACAGGTAGGCGCAGGCGTCGCCGAATTCGTCGGGATTGCCGAAGCGCCCGGCGGGAACGGTCTTCATGCGCGCGGCGTGAACCTCCTCCACCGACTTGTTCTGCATCTTCGCCGCTGCGACACTGCTGCTCTTCAGGCGGTCCGTATCGAACATGCCCGGGAGAAGGTTGTTGATGGTGACGTTGTGAGCCACGGTCTTGCGAGCGATGCCGGCGACAAAACCGGTGAGACCGGTGCGCGCGCCGTTGGACAATCCGAGGATGTCTATAGGCGCCTTGACCGCGCTGGACGTAATGTTGACGATGCGACCGAACTTGCGCGAAATCATGCCGTCGACCGTGGCCCTGATCAGTTCGATCGGAGTAAGCATGTTCGCCTCGAGCGCCGCAATCCACATATCGTGGGTGAAATCGCGAAAATCCCCGGGCGGCGGACCACCGGCATTGTTGATCAGAATATCGGGGCTGGGACAGGCGGCAAGGGCCTGCTTCCGGCCAGCTTCGGTGGTGATGTCCGTCACCACGACGGTCACCTTGACGCCAGTGGCCTTGCGAATCTCGTCGGCAGTCGCTTCGAGCACCTCCCGGCCGCGAGCCAGTATCGTCACATGGACGCCTTCGCGCGCCAGGGAAAACGCGCAACCCTTGCCAAGCCCCTTGCTGGCCGCACAAACCAGCGCGGTCTTACCCTTCAAGCCGAGATCCATGGATGTGTTCCTTCTTCTTCGGGCAGATACGTGAATGGCGGTCGCCACGAGCGCGCCAGGGGAGGCAATCCTGAAGCAAGCGGGCGGCTTTTGCAAACCATCGCATCGAACTGATGTCCAATTCCCGGGCAGC
>JANOGH010000258.1:0-5841 GCA_031414075.1 Betaproteobacteria bacterium
GCGCTGCCATGCTGGCATTTGGCGCCGGTTACGCCTTGCTCTATTTCTACGCCTCGACCCGGCATGTCGCGCTGCTGTATGCCGGGTGGATCGGCATCCTTTGCGCAATCCTGATGATGGTGCGCGCGCTCAACCGGATCTGCGGCATCAAGGGGCCCGGTACGATACTCGACGTTTCCGTTATCGGTATTGCGCTGATCGGATGGATTTTCTTCACGTTTACCTATCCGAGTCCGCTCGGTCACGCCAACACGATTTTGATTCTGGTCAGCATCGTTGTAGCGCGGGCTGCCTGGGATACCTGGAGTAATGTCCGCGGCAGTCGAATCGCCGCGCCCGCGGCGGCGGTGGCGGTGCTGCTAGGCGCAGTGGCTGCGACGTCGATTCTCGAGGCGTTGCCGCCGGTTACCGGGAGCGAATTGCCGTCGGAGTTCGGCTCGCCAGCGCTGGTCCTTGTTTGGGCCGTGAGCCTGGCCTTTCTGACCGTGTGCGTATTGTGGCTGGAGGTCTCGCAACTTTATGCCACGATGGAAACCGCAGGGATGGTCGACGTGGTAACCGGCTTGAGCAACCGCCTGACCATCGTCGCCGAAATCGAAGTGGAGCATTCACGCAGCCACCGCGCGAAGACCCCGTTCAGCATCGCGATTTTCGGAATGGATAACTTCGAGAACGTGATCGATGAACACGGCCAACGCGCCGGTGACCAGATGCTCAAGTGGGCGGCTGGGGTGATCCGCGAGAACGTCCGGCCCTATGACAGGGTCGGGCGCTACGGCCCGGACGAGTTCCTTCTGATGATGCCTATGACCACCGAAAAGGAGTCCCTCGGTATCGCGGAGCGCGTACGGCAGGCCGTTCAGAAACAGGCCTGTGTCGTGGACGGCAGGCAAATCGGCGCAACCGTCAGTGTCGGCGTTGCTGTGGGCGAACGTGGAGCTGATCTCGGTGCGGTGTTGCACGCGGCCGACGAAGCCATTTCCCGCGCGAAGGAACAGGGCCGCAATTGCACGGTGGTGGCCCCTTCGATAGGGATGGTCGCGGAGGTCGGGATTGGAGCGGAAGGTCAAGGCGCGAACGCATGATGATCTTCGCGAGGTCGTTGTGGATGGCGCCCCTCACCCCTCACCCCTAAAAGATATACCGCATCCCCACTTCCATATTCCATTCGTAGACGGCCGGCAATTCGTTCCTGTTGATCGCCCCGATTCCCGGCCGGACCCAGGCGGCGATGTTCCTGGAGAGGATTTTCCCGACTTCGAGTTCGACCGTCAGTCCGATCTTGGCATCGCGTTCCCAGTCGATGATGAACTGCGGCTCGAGAAAGGTGTAGATCTTGTTTGGCCAGCGGCTCAGCAGGTTGGGTTTGAGGGTGGTGAAGTTGACATCCCTGCGATTGTCGTCACCGGCTACCGAGACGTAATGCTGGATGTTGGGGAAGAAGACCGAGTTGTACTTCGGCAGGTCGATGGCGGCGTAAACGAGCGGCGCCACGATGGTCTTGCCGAACCCCAGCCGTTGGTCATCCGCCGTATCGAAAATCACGTCAGCCGCGACGATGAGGGCGAAGCCATCGCGCCGGCTAACGCGCCAGGCCCCTCGCGTGACCAGGTCGCCCTGACCGCTGACGCGCTCTGCGCCGGCGCCGGAGTCGTAAGTCACGTAAGGCGTATCGATCCGGAGCGCGATGCTGGGGCTCACCGCGTACTCGAAGCGAGGAACGACGATGTTCCGGTACCCATCGCCTTCGAGGGCCTGATACTCGTCGCGCACCTCCGCTCGCGTGCGGAAATCGGTGGGCGTCTTCAGGACTGCTTCGGCCGCGGACGGCGCAGCCGGCTGGGTTTGCGAATACAGCGGCGGGAGGTAGAGCACGAGCAGAAAACAAGGCAAAGTGATGCGGAGGGCAAGCTGAGTTCGGACCCGCATGATTTTTTGTCTCTTCAGCGTTCAGCACGAAGCCTATCGCGAGTCGTGCAGTGGCGTCATTTTTTCGAAGCGGGGGAAGGGGAGAGCGAACAGAGGTGCGGCCCGAGTCAGAACATCTGTTCCCGGACGAACAGCAAAGCCAGCGATGCCGCGTCACCCCTCCCTGCCGCGTCACCCCTCCCAAGGCGGGTGCCATTTTGGGACTTGGGTATCGGTTTGTCCAGCGCCGCCGAAGCTTGCGCGCAGGGGAAAAATGAAGGGTGAAAGATCGAAGCTCCTGATGCTTTTTCACCCCCTGTGTGACTCACCAGACGGACTTCCGGAAGGGGTACCTGTATAGTCCCCGCTCCACTCAGGAGATCCCCATGACCGAAACGAAGCCAGCAAACAGGCCCGCAATCGAGCCGCTTGTGCGTTACTCGCCCGCTGAAACGGCCCGGAACAAGAAAGCCCGGGATATCCGCCGGAAATCAATCCGGGACCAGAATGCGCGCAGCAAGATGAAGTGAGAAAGGCAGGCGCGAGGGACGGGGGGCGAGGCCCGAGGGAAAAGCCAGTGCAGTCTGATGCGTGCTGCGACCGGCTTCCTCGGAATTAAAGATGGACGGCGGGAGCAGGGTAGAGCGACTAGACTTTGCTCGCCCCTCGCCCTTATGACTTCGCCGCGCGAACCGCGACGACGAAGCTCAAGAATCCCAGGATTGCCACGATTGCCAGCCCCACCTCCGCCCAACCTCGGGATACCCCGTGGGCGACCAGAGCGGCAAACATCACCGGGGCGATCGCCTTGGCGATAAAAGAGGGACGGGCGAGACGGCCCAGGAGCGAACCGAGTTGCTGCTGGCCGAACAGTTCCGCGGGCGCGGTGCCGCGCACGATGGTCATGACGCCGTTGCTGGCGCCGAACAAAATCGCGAAGACCACCGCCCACCAGAAGCTCTGACCTGCGAACGCCAGCACCAGTATCGCCACGGCGAACATGCCGAAGGCGACGATGCCGACAAGAGTCGCACGGGTGTGACGAGCCAGCCCGAATTCGACGACCCGTGCCGTGACCTGCATGGGGCCGATCAGCGAACCGACGAGAATCGCATCCCCGGGAGAAATGCCGCGCGCCTTCAGCATCTCGATCAGGTGCGCGAAGATCACGGCCATCACGAACATCCCGATGGAAAAGGCCGTGGCCAGCCAGTAGTAGCTCGCCGACTGCGTGGACTGTTCCGCTCCGGCAGGCGCTTCGGCTGTCTTGGCCTGGCCCAGACCTTTGACGCGCGGAATCGCGAACCAGTGCAGCGGCAGGCAGACAACGAGGTGAAGGACGGCAAACGTGCCGAACGTCGCACGCCAGCCGACGGTGGATTCGAGCCAGTTCGTCAGCGGCCAGAACACCGTGCTGGCAAATCCGGCGATCAGGGTCAGTGCCGTGACGGTGCGCCGGTAATGCTCCCGCGAGAGCTGGTGCAGCGTTGCGAACGCCGGATCGTAGAGCGTCGCAGCCATTGCCACCCCGCCGAGCGCCCAGCCGAAAACGAAGGTCGCCGGATTCTGCGCGAGGGCCAGTGCGAGAAACGCAAAAGCGCCGACCAGCGAGCCCGCCGCTAAAACAGGCTTCCCGCCGCGTTCGTCGACCAGCCTGCCGACCGTCGGCGACGCCGCACCGGAGACCAGAAGCCCGATCGTGAAGGCGCCGAACAGCCAGGTCTGCGAAATGCCGAGAGAAGCCTGGATCGGGGATGCCAGAACCGCGATGCCGTAGTAAAGACTGCCCCAGGAAATGATCTGCGCAATCCCGAGCGCCGGGATGATCCGGGAGAAACGGACAACCTGCGTGCCTTCGGCGCGGGCGCCGCCTGGGGGAATCTTCAGCCGAACTTCTTCCAGCCCGAAAGCTGCTGCACGACTTCCGCCGAGACGCCATCGCGTGCGATCTCCTCCTGCGGAGCCACGTAGTTCATCGCGGGCTCGACTTGCGCGAATCTCTGCTCGGCGCTTTCTTCGCGGTCTTTCAGCAGCGCCTGCAGCTCCTCGAAGTTTTTCTCCATCGACGCGGTATTCATGCTGCTGGCCAGATGCGCGCCCGTCGCCGTCGCTCCGACATCCCGGCCGCAGTATCGGCAGACAAGCGCTTCCGCCTTGATGGACTCCGCGCAGAAGGCGCATTTCCGGGTGTGGCCGGTTTCGGTGGCCTGGTTCTCGATGCTTCGTTCGTTCAGGCGGGGTTCGTTCAGATAATACGGCGGTCCCGAGGGCGTGGATTCTTCCCCCTGTTCCCGCACATCCCGGTTGACTGCCCAGATGATGGCGGCCAGCCAGCCGATGACCGTCCAGCCCAGCAGCAGATTGATCAGCCCGATCGCGGTACTGAAGCGGTGCGTGCGGCCGGCGGCCACGAAGAACGGAATGAAGTAAGCGATCAGGAACAGCGGCACCATCACGACGAGCCAATTCTCGATGCCCGGAAAATACTTGCCCAGGGCTTCAGTCATGGCGCGCGGAAAGTGTGAAAAGTGCGCGCCGTCTGCCGGACGCCCGGGGTGCGAAAGCAGGAAACACGCTGCTTTCTGCCGGAAACGCAGCGAAGTGGACCGAACCGATTGCCAACGTTATGTACCGTCCCTCTCAAGGCTAACGGCATTTGTAATCCGAATGCTGTCAGAGTGCAAGTGCAGTATTGAGGGGCGAGGGGCGAGCGGTGAGGGACAGGGGGCGCGGAGCCATCATATTTTGCTATCCTTCCTTCACGACAACGACCTACTCCGGAGCGAGACTTCCCATGCCATCCGACAGTCCCGACCTGCGCAGCGAAAACGTTGTTCCCTGGCAACCGAGCCAGCGTTACCCGGACCCCGCCATTCAGATACTGGACCAGAGTTTCGCCAGGTACCGGGTGAATGCCACGTCGGTGGAGCGGATCGCGCACGGTTTCCGCTGGTGCGAAGGCCCGGTCTGGTTCGGCGACGGGCGCTATTTGTTGTGGAGCGATATCCCGAACAACCGGATGCTGAAGTGGGAGGAGGAAACCGGGGCGGTAAGCATTTTCCGCAAGCCTTCCGATTTCGCCAACGGCAACACACGCGACCGGCAGGGACGGCTGGTGACTTGCGAGCACGGTGGGCGGCGGGTGTCGCGCACCAAGTACGACGGCAGCGTGACGGTGATCGCGGATCGATTCGAGGGCAAGCGGCTAAGCTCGCCGAACGATGTCGTCGTCAAATCGGACGGTTCCATCTGGTTCACCGACCCACCCTTCGGACTGATCAGCAACTACGAGGGCCATGTTGCCAGACAGGAGTTGCCGATGAATGTCTATCGTGTCGACGGCACCAGCGGCGAGATCACGGTGGTCGAGGGCGAGGTGAATCGCCCGAACGGACTGTGCTTCTCGCCGGACGAGTCGATCCTGTACCTGGTCGAGTCGGGCAGTACGCCGCGCAACATCTACGCCTACGAGCTGACCGACGGCGGCAGGAAGCTCACCCGCAGGCGCAAATTCCTCGATGCCGGACCCGGCACGCCCGACGGCATGCGCTGCGACGCGGATGGCAACATCTGGTTCGGCTGGGGCATGGGCAGCGCCGAACTCGACGGTGTCGTCATCTACAACCCGGACGGTCGTTTGATCGGGCGCATCGCGCTGCCGGAACGCTGCGCAAACCTTTGCTTCGGCGGCCTCGCGCGCAACCGGTTGTTCATGGCCGCGAGCAAGAGTGTCTATGCGCTGTATGTGAATACGCAGGGCGCGGCGGGCGGCTGAAAGCCGCCGCGTTAGGGAACCTCTGAACATGTCCTGATTTGTCATTCCCGCGAAGCTTGTCCCCGAATGATTCTATCGGGGAGCGGGAATCCATGTTTTGTAAAGAAAACTGGTTCCCCGCGCCCCTGGCAAGGCTCAACTCGTCGGCGCAGGCTGGG
>JANOGH010000259.1:0-2341 GCA_031414075.1 Betaproteobacteria bacterium
GGAAGCACCACGTGATCCGCTTTGGTAAGCGCAACGATCTCTTTGAAACCGTAAGGAGGGGTGATCTGCATGGCAGGTTAGTCCGCTGCGTGGTGAGCCCGGATTATAGCGCGACAGCGGCATCGGTCTTCCACACCCCGGGCGGCTTACGTCACGACAGGATATGCTGGTAAAATAACAGTTCACCGTGGGGACGTAGCTCAGCTGGGAGAGCGCGGCGTTCGCAATGCCGAGGTCGGGAGTTCGATCCTCCTCGTCTCCACCATAATTAAGGCCACCTTCGGGTGGCCTTAATTATTTCCCGGTTGCGATTGCCGACCCTGCTGCGCAGTCTCTGGCGCGGAACAAAATTTTTCATTCTTTGTCGTTCGGTTGGCCAACGCCAGAACGCGCGATCGAAGCTGTTTGCGCGCCTCTCGCAGCGCATTGAGCATCTGTGTTTTGCCAGGCGTGATTCCTGCGATAACAATTTTTGCGTCTCCGTTTATGTAATCAAACGGCGCGTAATAGACGCTGACCGGACCATCGCGATCGAGCAGCAATCGATCGTCCAGATCGCAGATCTCGAGGTCTCGAATGGTCGGAGCGAAGCGCGCGAAAAGATTCTGTTTCATGTTGGGCTCCTTATTTTTATTTGATCGAAGATAGAACCTATCAGCTGAAAATAGGCGACGAAACCCCCGGGGAGAATTTGCCTGGGCAAAACGATCACGGCGCTTTCCGGCCTCCCGATCGACGCTCGTGCGATGAGGTAAGTAGGGCAATTTGAGGGTAAATAGGGTAATCAGTTGCCTTAATACCCCTTTAAAGCCTAGTATTACCCCCTTTAACCGACACCGGACGCTAGATGCGTTCTCTTACTCCGGAATACCTCGCGGGCTTGCGTTACGACGGCTCGCAGATGGCGACGCTGCGTGCCTTGGGAGAATATCGGGGCAAGCAGCGGCTTTTTGTCGCCCAATCTCCCGAAGTATTGCTAAGCCTCCGACAGGTGGCTGTCATCGAATCGACCGAATCCTCCAATCGGTTGGAAGGCGTGGTTGTGCCGTCTGCCCGACTCAAATCGCTAGTGGCGAAAAATGCCGCGCCAAGAAATCGTTCGGAGCAGGAAGTCGCCGGTTACCGTGACGCGCTCGCCTTGATCCATGAATCCGCAAACGACATGGCGTTTTCGGAGAACGTGATTCTTCAACTCCATTCCGTACTGTATCGATACCTCCCGCAGCCGGGCGGCCGCTGGAAGGCAGCGAACAACGACATCGTCGAACGCCATCCGGGTGGCAACGTACGCGTACGCTTCCGGCCCGTCGTTGCGCATCCGACACCAATGGCAATGGCCGACCTCGTGTCGGAGTATCGGGCCGGGGTCGACCGGCATCTCGCGGACCCCCTCGTGCTGGTCCCGTTGGCGGTGCTGGATTTCCTGTGCATCCACCCGTTCCCGGACGGAAACGGCAGAGTGGCGCGCCTGCTGACACTGTTGCTTCTCTATCAGTTCGACT
Source organism: Betaproteobacteria bacterium (assembly GCA_031414075.1). GTDB lineage: Bacteria > Pseudomonadota > Gammaproteobacteria > Burkholderiales > JACQAP01 > JACQAP01. The sequence goes on from JANOGH010000259.1 coordinate 1,503, forward strand.
ATGCGGTAGGCCGATACATCAGCCTGGAGCGCATTTTCGAGGAATCCAAAGAGGGCTACTACGAGAGCCTCGAAGCAAGCTCCCAGGGCTGGCACGAGGCGCAACATGACGTGCGTCCCTGGCTCAATTATTTCTGGGGCACGATGCTTGCCGCATACAAGGAATTCGAGGATCGTGTCGGCACCATCGAGCGAGGCCGTGGTGCCAAGGGCGACCGCGTGCGAGCAGAAGTGCTGCGCCGTAACGTGCCGTTTTCGATTTCGGATATCGAACAGGCTTGTCCAGGTGTGAGTCGGGACATGATCCGGGTGGTACTGCGGGCCATGAAGTCGGAAGGACTCATCGAGTCCACCGGTAAGGGCCGCGGCGCGAAATGGCGGCGAATGCCAAAGAGTAGCTAAGCCGCCAAAGAATCAACGAACCATCGCAATCCACCCTTCGATCGGATCGATGTGCGCGGGCAGCCCGTAATTCTCCTTGCGTCGTTGCCATGCCCACGCTGCCTGCATGGCACAAAGCACTGCATCGAGCCGATCCCCGGTTGCGTCGCTGACCAGTGAATTCAAAAGTTGGATCGGCCCGGTTAGGTTAAATCCGAACAGATTGCCGCCTGTCGTCAGCGAACTCACCATGCTCTTTCTGGCTTTTCTGCGCGCCGGCGTCTGTTTGGCTGCAGCATCGTTCTTGTACGAACCTTTCACCATCTGGCGCGCGGAAAAACCGGGATACGCTTCCAGTGCCACGCGTTGCGGATCGCCCTCATGCAACCCCGGGATGGTCACGCCGGAATCCAGCAATCGCGGTGCGCCTTCCAGAAACATGAGTCCCACCGGCGGATT
>JANOGH010000260.1:0-2541 GCA_031414075.1 Betaproteobacteria bacterium
GCTGTGGTTGGTCCTGCAGCAGAGAAAAAACCGTTCATGCACGTGCCGTTTCTGCACACCTTACACTCAACTTTTTGATCCGCAAAGAAAACTGCCAAACAAAACCGGGGAAACATCAGGGGCTAGGGTGGGGGTGAATCCTGCAAATGCTAGGCATGCCCCCATCCCAACCTTCCCCCGCTCGCAGGGGAAGGAGCATGGCGAGTGGCTTAAGGTAAGGCCATGAGTGACTGACGTGACTACGTGACTATCGTAAAATTGAACAGCAGTCACGCCGTCACGTAGTCTCGCAGTCACGATAGTCACGGAGTTTCAAATGGCCATTGATGCAATGAATCACTTCACGGTCCTGACCAAGGATCTCGACGCAACCCGGAAATTCTACGTCGGCATCCTCGGCCTGAAGGAAGGCTATCGCCCGCCGCTGGGCTTTCCGGGCATCTGGCTGTATGCCGGCGCGCACCCTGTATTGCATGTGGTGGCCGGCTGGCCTCTGCCGGAACCGCCTGCCGGCGTGCTCGATCACATGGCATTTTCCGCATCGGATTTGCCCGCCATCGCCGCCAGGCTGAAGTCGAGCGGCATCAAGTACGATTTGCGCAAACAGCCTGACTCGGGCGTCTGGCAATTGTTCTGCTTCGATCCGAGCGGCGCGAGAGTCGAGCTGGATTTTTCTCCGGAAGAAGTCGCCCCCGCCTGATCGCTGGAGAACTTATCCATGTGGTTCGTCGGATTGATTGCCGGTGCCATGATCGGTTCCCTGCTGCCCGGCGCAGGCATGGTCCTCGCGGGCGCGGCGCTGGGAATGATCGCCGGCGCGGTATACGGCGCGCGCAACAAACCACAGCGCGACACCTCGAATAAGCCCGATCACGAACTGGGCGCGCAGATCGCGAAACTGTCTGCGCGGCTCACGATCATCGAGCATCACCTGGGACTCGATGTGCCGTCGACGGCCTCCGCAGACGCGCAGACGCCACCTGTAACCCACGACGCGATCGTCTCGCCGGCAGTGGCCGAACCCATTCCAGAGCAACCCGCTTCGCTGCCGTGGCCGTTAGCAGCGGCGACGCCGGAAATGCCCACCGCCATACCCTCCGAATCCGGCACCCCGCGCCAAGCTGATGCGCCTGCCGATGCGCCTGCCCAAGTCGACAATTTTTCGCGTTTCTGGCGCTGGTTGATCGGCGGCAACATTCTCGCCAAGATCGGCGTCGTGCTGCTGTTCTTCGGCGTCGCGTCCGGCCTGCGTCTCGCCGTGCAATACGGATTCATGCCGATGCCTGTCCGGCTGGGCCTGGGCGCAATCGCGGCGGTGGCCATGATCTGGTTCGGCCACGACCGCGTCGCCAAAGGCCTGCATGAGATGTTCGGTCATGCACTACAGGGCGGGGGCTTCGCCATCCTGTACCTCATCGTCTACTTCATGCTGGCGCGCTACCAGATGATCGGTGCCGCGCCGGCCTTCTTTATTTTTGCCGCCATCGGCGCCGTGTGCGTGCTCATGGCGGCCCGGCAAAATGCGCAGTCGCTTGCCGGACTGGGCATCTCCGGCGCCTTCCTCGCACCGATCCTCGCCTCGTCCGGCAGCGGCGATTACATCGTGCTCTTCAGTTACTACCTGCTGCTCAACGCTTTTGTCGTCGCGGTGAACTGGTTCAAGGGCTGGCGTTATCTCAATCTCGCCGCCTTTGCATTCACTTTCCTGGTCGGGTTCGCCTGGGGCAGCCGCTCCTACCGTGCGGAATATTTCGCCACCATCGAAGCCTTCCTGATCGTTTTCTTCCTGATCTTTTCGGCACTGCCGGTGTTGATGATCGTGTGCAACGCGCCAGGCAAGCGCAGCGTGGCGGATGGACTGTTGCTTTTCGGCGCGCCGATTGCGGCCGCGGGTTTTCAGCAAGCCCTCCTCGACGACCGCATGGCCCTGGCGTGGAGCGCGACGATTGCCGGGCTTTACTATCTCGCACTGTGGAGGTTGTTGTTCGTTCGACGCGATCCAGCGATCGAAGTGGTCGAACGATCCCAGCTTGGAATCGGCGCTGTTTTCTTGACAATGGCCGTCCCGCTCGCCTTCGGCGCCCAGGTCACGACCGTGTTATGGGCGCTGGAAGGATCGGTGCTCCTCTGGTATGGCCTGCGGCTCAACCGCACGCTCGCGTGCGCCGCCGGCTTGTTGATGCAATTCATCGCCGGCCTGTATTTCATCGTGCATATCGGCGACGTCGATCATGCAAGGCCTTTCTTCAACAGTGTCGTCATTGGCGCAATCGTGATTGCGATGGCCGCGCTGTTCAGTACCCGCCTGCTGGAACGCGCAGGCCAGGCGCCCCACTGGAGTCGGTCGGCGTCGAGAATACTGCTGGTGTGGGCTCTTGGGTGGATCGCGTATGCGGCGTGGCGCGATATCGATGTCTTCGTTGAACCGCAGAACCGGCCCGCCGCTGTGCTTGCAGTCGCCGCGCTTCTGGCTTTGTTGTTCGACACCGTCGGCCGCGCCCTCGGCAGCCGCCTGCTGCGCACGCCGGCGTGGCTGCTGAC
>JANOGH010000261.1:0-3344 GCA_031414075.1 Betaproteobacteria bacterium
CTTGGTTTGATCGTCCACAGAATCGCCTTGGTATCGCCGCTGAACCAGCCGATGACCTGGTTGATCGGGCCGAAGCGATGATCGAACAGCAAAGCCCAGGTCGCGCCGGCAACGATCGGCGACACGACCACCGGCAGCACCAGCAGCGCAATGAAAACCTGTCGTCCGGGGATGCGTTCGAGGAACAACTGCGCCATCGCCAGCCCGAGCAGCAATTCGATCGGCAGGGCGATTGCCGTGAAAATCACGGTATGCAGCAACGCTTCCCACATGCGGGGATCGTCGAACAGTTGCGCGTAGTTGCGGCCGCCGACGAAGTCGGTGCCGGTCTCGGTCATGGTGATTCCCTGGAAACTCACCATGAGCAGGTAGATCAGCGGAAAAATGCCGATCAGGAGCAGCACGAAGATCGCCGGCCCGACCAGCAGGTATTTGAAGTTGCGTTCCGCGAAGTCCGCGCGCGTCGGGTTCGAATGTGAAGCCACAGGGAAATCCGTGCCAATGCGGCCGACAAAAAGGGAGCGCCGCGGTTCGGCGCTCCCACCTTTTTGTTGCTCTCCGGCCGCTCTCTGAAGGAAGGACCGGAGCGAACCGTGTCGTTTCTGTTGCTTACTTAGGGTAGGCGCCGGATTTTGCAGCCCAGGCGTTATAGACCGCCTTCTGCTTGTCGACCCCTACCTGCTTGGTGATGCCGTCCCAATCCGCGGCCACTTTGTCGAGGATCGCTTTCGGATCTTCGCCGGCCCACAGCTTGCTGATGCCCTGGCGCAGTGCTTCTTCGTACTTGTCGGTCTGGATCAGCGACAGGTCGAGCAGACCGGTCTGCGCGCCGGCCTGCAGGGCCGCGAGATAGTCCTTGGCGTCAGGCCACAACTTCAGGTAATCGGGGTTGGTGAAGTGCGAATCGCGGAACGGATCGCGCAGCGCGTAAGGCAGTTGCACGCGCTTGTTGCTGATTTCTTCGCTGTTCAGCCACTGGATAAACAGATACGCGGCTTCCTTCTGCTTGCTGGTGGAGGCAACCGACAGCGCGAAACCTGCCGCCAGTTCGGGATGACCGCCCGGAGGCAGCGCATACCCGACTTTGCCGGCGACCGTCGACTTCGGCACCCAGGAGAGCGCTTTCTCGTTCCCGAGATAGCCTGCGGCAAAACGGCCATACGGCGGCCACGAGATCACCATCGCACTCTCGCCCTTCAGAAAGGTCGCGAGGGCCTCAACGAAGCCGAATTTCTCGACGCCAGGCGGCATGAAGCGGTTCTCATTGCGCATGTCGGCGAATATTTTGACGCCAATCGGATTGTTCACCGTCGCTTTCATGGTAGCGGCGTCGAAGAACTTGCCGCCTTCCACGCGGAAGCGCTCCTCGAACATGAACATCGTATAGGGCGGCTCGCGGAAGAACGCGGCGCCGTAGACGCCTTCTTTCTTCAGCGCTTCGGTCAGGAAACTGCCAATGTCGTCAAACTGCTTCCAAGTCTTCGGCGGCGCCAGGTCGTATTTGTATTTGTCCTTGAACGCCTTCTTCAGGTCGGCGCGTGCAAAGATGTCCTTGCGGTAGTAGAACAGGAACACGTCGCCGTCATCGGGAAAGCCGTAGATCTTGCCGTTGACCGTCATCTGGTTATCGCGATACGTCGGCGCGATCTTCTTCAACTCGTCGCGAAAGCCGTACTTGTCGACGTAGGGATCGAGCACTTCCAGTGCGCCGGCCTGCGCGAGGTCGGGCATCCACGCCGGGATCACGTTCAGCGCGTCGTACGCGCCGGTCCCGGCGCGGAACTCCTGCATGATTTTCGTGAACATTTCCGAAGTCGGAACTTCGACGACCTTAACCTTGCAACCGGTCTCCTTTTCCCACAGCGGACCGGAGAACTGGGTCGGGTCGAGCGACTGCAGTCCCGCTTCCCAGACGATGGTGATGGTCTTGCCACTGCAGATTTTCTTGGCGGCTTCGACGGCGGTCTTTGCGGCGTTTTGCGCGCTGGCGACACCGGTCCAGGCCAAAGCCGTGGCGGTAGCAATCGTCAGGAGCAATCCTCGGGACAGACTTAGCCGGCGAAGGACGGCTGAATGTTGTTTCATTAATGCGTCCTCCGTACATAAGTTTTTGATTGTTCGCTCTTTATGCGGAGCGACTCCGTGCAGCGTGTGGATTATGTTGAAGCCCCCCCCGGAGTGTCAAGCAAACTCAGGATGCTTTTTGTCATGCGGCGCGGCAGCAAAAACGTCACAGCGCGGCCGCGGATGATTTAATGGCCTGCGAATATAGCGTCCGGGTTCGCGTGTTGCCGGTTTGTGTGGTGCAATTGCGTTACAGCATCCTGGCGAACGGATTTTTTGGGAGAAACGCTCTTGAGCGCACCAAGCCTGCAAGCGGCAACTCGTCTGCTCGATCAGCGGCTGTCGCTCGATCCGATCACCGATCTTCCCGAGGCAATGCGACCGCAGACCGAAGCGGAGGGTTACGCATTGCAACGCGTGCTCAATGGGCTGCTGACGATTGCCGGGTTGGGGCGCAAAGTCGGTCACAAGATCGGCTGTACGACACCGGTCATGCAGCATTTCCTGGGTATCCCGAATCCCTGCGCCGGGGTGATATTCGAGAAAACCGTGCTGAACCGCTCCGGACGCATTCCGCGCGCCGGTTTTGTCAGGCTCGGCATCGAGTGCGAAATTGCAGTGGAACTCGCGCGTGATCTCGCGCCGGCGGGAGCCCCGGTCGACCGCGAGTCGGCGGGCAGGGCGGTCGGTGCGGTGATGGCATCGATGGAGCTGGTGGACGAACGCTACCAGAACTTTCGTACGCTCGGCGTGCCGACGCTGATCGCCGACGACTTCTTCGACTCCGGTTGCGTGCTCGGCGATCCGGTGCGCGACTGGCGCAAGCTCGACCTTGGCAAGCTTTCGGGCGCGACGTACGTCAATGGTGTCGAAGTCGGGCGCGGCACCGGCGCGCTGGTGATGGGGCATCCGTTCGAGGCGCTGGCATGGCTGGCGAATGCACGCGCGAAACATGGCTTCGATCCGCTCAAGGCCGGAGAGTTCGTCCTGCTCGGCAGCGTCGTCGAAACCCAATGGCTCAACGCCGGAGACGAAGTCAGGGTTGAAATAGAAGAGTTGGGCGAATTGACGCTTAGCGTGACGTAAGCTGGCCGGAAGCTGGGGAACCTCTGAACATGTCCTAAATTTGTCATTCCCGCGAAAGCGGGAATCCATGTTTTGTAAAGAAAACTGGTTCCCCGCTTTCGCAGGGAAGACACATGTTCAGAGATTCCCTAGCGGCCAAAGCGTTCCCGCAGAGGGCCACCTATCAAGGAAACCACTCACCGCAAAGGACGCCA
>JANOGH010000262.1:0-5142 GCA_031414075.1 Betaproteobacteria bacterium
CGCGCCCACCAGTGCGGGACCCTCCATTGACACCAAGCAGGTGTCGACCGAGGTCCTGGTGGAGAATGGTGGCACGGTAGGTGTGGGTGGTATCTATATTCAGGAAGAATCCTCGACCGTGACCAAGGTCCCGTTTTTCGGCGACCTGCCCGTTTTAGGCTTCTTCTTCCGCCAAGAGTCGAAGCGTAACGACAAACGAGAGTTGCTTATTTTTGTCACCCCGCGGGTGATCAAGGATATCTTGGGCGTCCGCTAGACAATTACCTTCCCTCCAAGCGGCCGCAATTTGCGGCCGTTTTCTTGTGCTTTTCCGCTGGACCTCCATGGTTTCGCTAAAATGGCGCCATGTACAACGCGATCTCCGAAAGTTCCGAACAAGCTGATTTGGCGATTCCGGGAAATATTTTCCTGGTCGGGATGATGGGCGCGGGCAAGACCTCCGTTGGCCGAGTCCTGGCCAAGCGCCTGAAGAAGGTCTTTTATGACTCGGATCACTTGATCGAAGATCGAACCGGGGTAAAGATACCCGTGATCTTTGAAATTGAGGGTGAGTCGGGTTTTCGCCATCGGGAGTCTGCAGTTCTGGACGAACTGACTGCGTTGGACGAGGTCGTGCTCGCCACCGGCGGTGGAGCGGTACTGGCACAGGAGAATCGTGACAGGCTGCGGACCAGGGGCACCGTTGTCTATCTCAGGGCCAGCGTCAAAGACCTGCTCAACAGAACGCGGTATGACAAGAATCGCCCGCTTTTGCAAACCCCGGATCCGCGTGCACGGCTCAACGAGTTGTACGAAATGCGCGATCCGCTGTACCGCGAAGTCGCGCACGTCACGATCGACACTGGCAGCCAAAGTCTCACCACCCTCGTCAACAGGTTGCGTCAGGTTCTCGAAACCCGGTGCGACCAACCCGCTGCTGCGCGGGACCAGCCGCAATGCAAACCGTAACGGTCGGGCTCGGCGTGCGGGCCTACCCGATTCATATCGGAGGAGGACTGCTCGCGCGAGCCGAATTGTTGCTGGCGCACTTGCCGCAGCGCAGGATATCCGTGGTCACCAATACCACGGTCGCCCCCCTCTATCTGGAAAAATTCAGCGCAACGCTGCGCAATGCTGGCGTGGACATCGTCCCTGTCATATTGCCTGATGGTGAGGAGCACAAGAACTGGCAGACCCTGAATGCGATTTTCGATGCGTTGTTATCGAACCGTTGTGAACGTAAATCCACCATCATCGCTCTCGGCGGAGGGGTCGTGGGTGATCTCGCGGGGTTTGCCGCGGCCAGCTATCAGCGCGGGGTGCCTTTTATTCAGGTGCCAACGACACTGCTTGCACAAGTGGATTCAGCCGTCGGCGGCAAGACCGCGATTAATCATCCGCTCGGGAAGAACATGATCGGTGCGTTCCACCAGCCGCGCATGGTCCTTGCGGACACGGCGACCCTCGACACACTGCCTGCCCGCCAACTGTCCGCCGGCTTGGCCGAGGTGATCAAGTATGGTTTGATCATGGATCTGCCATTTCTCGAATGGCTGGAAGCCAATATGGACAGCTTGAATAAGCGAGACCCGGCGGCGCTCGCTTATGCCGTTGGGCGTTCGTGCGAAAACAAAGCAGCAGTGGTCGCTGCGGACGAGCGTGAATCCGGCGAGCGTGCGCTGCTCAATCTCGGCCATACCTTTGGGCACGCCATTGAAGCCGGTTTGGGATTCGGGACCTGGTTGCATGGGGAGGCTGTGGCGGCCGGAACCGTTCTGGCGGCGCGACTCTCCGAGCGCATGGGATTGCTGACAGCCAATGACGTTGAACGCATCGTGCGCCTGTTCGAGCGAGCGGGCCTCCCCATAGAGGCACCATCACTGGGTCAGGATCGTTACCTTGAACTCATGGGCCATGACAAGAAAGTCGAGAACGGCCGGCTGCGCCTGGTGCTGCTCAAATCTCCGGGTAAGGCTTTCATGACGTCGGATTTCGATTTGCGGGATTTGCGCGAAGTCCTCGGCGGAGCGGCGGCGCATGCATGAATTGGTGGCCTACGCCGCCAATCCTGCGACCTCCCGAGGCCGGTACTTCGCCGAAACACCCCTCGTCGGTCGCACCGAATTCCAGCGCGACCGTGACCGCATCATTCACTCCACGGCCTTTCGGCGCCTTGAATACAAGACCCAGGTTTTCGTCAATCATGAAGGCGATCTGTTCCGCACCCGCCTGACCCATAGCATTGAAGTCGCGCAGATCGGACGATCGGTGGCTCGTAATCTCGGGCTAAACGAAGACCTGGTGGAGGCCGTATCGCTGGCACATGATCTCGGGCATACACCCTTCGGCCATGCCGGCCAGGATGCGCTCAACGACTGCATGAAGGATTATGGAGGGTTCGAGCACAATCTGCAGTCACTACGCGTCGTCGATGTGCTGGAACTGCGCTATGCGGCTTTCGATGGATTGAATCTGTGTTTCGAGACCCGCGAAGGAATCCTGAAGCATTGCTCCGTCAAGAATGCGCAGAAACTGGGCGAAATCGGCGAGCGCTTCATCCGGAAACAGAGGCCTACGCTGGAAGCGCAGATTGCCAACCTGGCCGACGAAATCGCCTACAACAATCATGATGTGGACGACGGATTGCGGTCGGGACTGATAACGATCGAGCAGTTGTCGTCCGTACGGATTTTCTCGCGCCATCTCGACAGCGTCACAACGCAGTATCCGACTCTTCTCGACCGCCTCGACCGCCGTCTGATTCATGAAACGGTGAGGCGCATGATCAATACGCTGGTTTCCGATCTGACCGAGCAGAGCCGGACGTTGATTGCGCAACATCGTCCGGTCCGAATCGATGATGTGCGCAATGCGCCACCGCTGATCGCGTTCAGCACCGGAGTCCAGGAGGAGCAGCAGGAACTCAAGAAGTTTCTGCACGAACACCTCTACCAGCACTACCGGGTCGCGCGCATGAGCAGCAAGGCCAAACGGATCGTCACCGACCTGTTTCGGGCTTTCCTGGGCGATGCGCGCCTGCTGCCGCCGGAATTCCAGGTGCGCGCAGAAACCGACCTGCCCAGGGCGATTGCGGACTATGTCGCGGGAATGACCGACCGCTACGCCATCCGCGAGCATCGCAGACTATTTAACGTAGAGGAAACCTGATCTTGGATGGACGGAACCGCGATTTGTCAGCCGCCGTTCATTGAAAGGGCGCGGGTAATCGCGGTACCATTCATGGCTTCCCCCGGATTTCCGACGGTAACGGCGACTTACGGGGTGGACACCCACTACCGATACGGCCCAGAGGCAAGACGACATGGCTCATCCAATTGCACCTGCAAGGCAGGGTCTCTATGACCCGGCCAACGAACACGATTCTTGTGGCGTCGGGTTCATCGCGAACATCAAGGGTGCCAAGAGCCATGCCATTATCGAGCAGGGCCTTCAGATACTCAAGAACCTTACCCACCGCGGAGCGGTGGGTGCGGATCCGCTGGCCGGAGACGGTGCCGGGATCCTGATCCAGATTCCTGATCAGTTCTTCCGCGAGGAAATGGCTGGCAAGGGTATCAGGCTGCCGCCGCTCGGTGAATACGGCGTCGGTATGGTGTTCCTGCCGCAGGAGCCGGCCTCACGACTGGCCTGTGAGTACGAAATCGAGCGCGCGATCAAGGACGAGGGCCAGGTGTTGCTCGGCTGGCGCGACGTGCCCCGCGACAACGCCGGTCTCGGCGAATCGGTTAAGGAGATCGAACCGGTCATACGGCAGGTCTTCATCGGTCGCGGTGCAGGCGTGACCGTTACGGACGCACTGGAGCGCAAGCTTTACATCATCCGCAAGGTATCCGGGCACGCGATCCAGGCGCTCAAGCTGGCGCACAGCAAGGAATTCTATGTGCCGTCGATGTCGGCGCGAACGCTGGTCTACAAAGGCATGTTGCTGGCCGGCCAGGTCGGCAGTTACTACCAAGATCTTTCCGACCCCAGGGTGACATCGGCGCTGGCGCTGGTACACCAGCGATTTTCGACCAACACGTTTCCGACATGGGATCTGGCGCATCCGTTCCGCATGATCGCGCACAACGGCGAGATCAATACCTTGCGCGGTAACGTCAATTGGCTTCGCGCCCGTCAGGGTGCGATCTTCAGCCCGATCCTGGGCAAGGATCTCGACAAGGTCTGGCCGCTGATTTACGACGGGCAGTCCGACTCCGCGTCGTTCGACAACGCGCTGGAACTGTTGACCATGAGCGGCTACTCGCTGGCGCACGCCATGATGATGCTGATACCAGAAGCCTGGGAGAAGCATACGTTGATGGACCCGCACCGACGCGCCTTCTACGAATACCATGCGGCGATGATGGAGCCGTGGGATGGACCTGCCGCCGTGGCGTTTTCCGATGGCCGTCAGATCGGCGCAACGCTCGACCGCAACGGTTTGCGCCCCGCCCGCTATATGGTGACCAGCGACGACATGGTCGTCATGGCTTCGGAGACCGGGGTGCTCCCGATAGCGGAAGAAAAAATCATCAAGAAATGGCGGTTGCAGCCCGGCAAGATGTTCCTGATCGACCTCGAGTCCGGCCGCATCATCGATGACAAGGAACTCAAGGATACGCTCGCCAACACCAAGCCCTACCGCGCGTGGATCGAGCGCATCCGCATCAAGCTCGACGAAGTGGAAAGCGACAAGCAAAAGCCCGAGCGCTCGGCGGTGCCGCTGCTCGACCGCCAGCAGGCCTTCGCCTACACGCAGGAGGACGTCAAGTTCCTCATGTCGCCGATGGCGCAGAACGGCGAGGAGCCCATCGGCTCGATGGGCAACGACTCCCCGATGGCGGTGCTGTCGAACAAGGACAAGACGCTCTACCACTACTTCAAGCAGTTGTTCGCGCAAGTCACCAACCCGCCGATCGACCCGATCCGCGAGGAGCTGGTAACGAGCCTCGTTTCCTTCATCGGGCCGAAGCCTAATCTGCTCGGCATCGACGAGATGAATCCGCCGCTGCGGCTGGAAGTCTCGCAGCCGGTGCTCGACTTCTACGAGATGGAGAAGATCCGCTACATCGAGCGCTACACCGGCGGTAAGTTCCGCTCGCTCGAGCTCGACATCACCTATCCGGCTGCCTGGGGGCGCGAGGCGATCGAGGCGCGGCT
>JANOGH010000263.1:0-1882 GCA_031414075.1 Betaproteobacteria bacterium
TGCTGATGTCCATCTTCAACCTCGGCGCGCACTCCGGGCAGACCGTAGGCGCACATCTGTACACTGTGTTCGGCGAGGGGCCGCAGGCATACACCTGGCTGGTGATCATCTCCACCGCTGCGACGGCGGCGGTCTGGTTGCTGGTTCCCCTGGTACGCGTCGAGCGCATCGAGGCGCATGCCAGGGAACAGGCTCGATTTGATGGGGCGCACCATGGAAGCCACACTTGACCGCGCACCGATGCCCGACCCCGCCACAAAGTTAAGGGCGACGCTACCGAATGGCACTTACTTAACCTGGATAATTCACGAACCCCGAATGGTTGCTGACACACTGTCGGGTACTTTCACAGTATTCATGAATAATGCAGGTTAAGTAAGTGCCATTCGCGACGCTACCCTTCGTTCGTATCATGATTGATTTCCTTTATATTGCGAAAACCAGGAAGCCAACGTCGTAAGAGGAGTAATTTTTCGAGGAGCAGTCTCATGCCAGACAAGGATCGATTGACTTTGGTGATTGTGATGGGTGCCGCGATGGCGCTCTGCGGCGCCAGCGCGTACGGAGAGAGCGATCTCCTGCCTTCGAATGACCTCCCCAACCCCTACCAAACTATCGCACCGTGGGGAGATCTTCCGGACGGGAGGACATGGGGAGCACTGAACGCAGTCGCGATCGATAACGATGGAGAATCGGTCTGGGTGACAAATCGGTGCGGCGCGAATCCCGACATCCCGCCCGGACAATCCCCGTTCGCGTACGACAGTTGCGCCGGTTCCACGGTGGCGCCGATCATGAAGTTCGATTCATCCGGAAAACTTCTCAAGAGTTTTGGCGCCGGCTTGTTCATTTTCCCGCACAAGATTTATGTGGATGCGGATAACAACCTGTGGGTAGCAGACGCAAGAAGCGCCAACGATCGGGAGCGCAAGAAAAACCCGGATGAAAAGCCCAAGGGTCATGTCGTGGTCAAATTCAGCCCGGATGGCAAGGTGCTGCTGACCATCGGCATTGCAGGCGTCGCGGGAAATCCGCCGCAGGCCTTGACCGAACCGACCAGTGTCGTGACCGCACCTAACGGCGACATCTTTATTGCGGAAGGCCATTCGGGGCAATACCCGGGCGCCGGTCCGGATAGCGTCGCGCGCATCTCGACATTCACGAAGGACGGCAAGTTCATCAAATCCGTCGGCCGGTGGGGATCGGCGCCGGGCGAATTCAAGACGCCTCATGATATCGCCATGGATTCTCAGGGACGCTTATTCGTCGCCGACCGGGGAAACATGCGCATCCAGATTCTCGGTCAGGACGGTGCGTTCATTGCCGAATGGGCGCAGTTCAGCCGTCCGAGCGGTGTCTACATTCGTGACGACATGATTTATGTTGCAGACTCGGAATCGAACGGACTTCCGTTCGCAATCCACCCTGGATGGAAGAGAGGCATTCGAATCGGAAGCCTGAAGGACGGCCATGTCCTGTACCGTATTCCGGATCCACTCGAGATGGAGGGAACCAGCGCGGCGGAAGGATTGGCGGTGGATGCGAAGGGCAACGTATACGGCGGGGAAGTCGGACCGAGGCAATTGGTGAAACACATGAAATGAAGAGACCCTTGGATATGGCATGCAAGTGGCCGTCCTGGAAACTTTCGAGCGATCAATGAATAGGTGGTGCATATGCCGATAGGCGAGAACGGAACCGCGAAGGTTGACCGCAGATTGTCTGCGATTCTCGCTGCCGACATCGCGGGCTACAGCGCGCTGATGGGTGCGGACGAGGCGCGCACAGTACGCGACCTCAAGGAGCATCAGGCAGCTGTGCTGCCTATGATCGGCGAGTTTGGCGGCCACATCATCGATACCGCCGGCGACGGCATTCTCGC
>JANOGH010000264.1:0-4282 GCA_031414075.1 Betaproteobacteria bacterium
ACGTTGTAACGCACATCCTCGGGATGCCAGTGCGGATCTTCCGCGGAAGCGGGCGCATCGCGGGCGATGATCGCATTGCGAAATCCCGCTTTCTCAAACAGTGGCTGCCAGTCCTCGATACCGCGCTTAATGTAGGGACGCCATTCCTGAGGCACCTCCTCGCTGATAAAAAACACGATCGGTCGAACGGGCTCGGAGACTTCGGCGCTGATGTCTTTTTTCTCCAACCGGAAGCGCTCAATATAAGCGCGGCTAACCTTTCCGTTTTCGCCGGAACCGAAGTCATCGAAGGGAACGTTGAAAAAGCCCACACGGGCATCCCAATAACGGCCGCGCATGGGCTCCTTGGGCAGAAGATGCACGCTCATATGAAAGATGAAACCAAGGGCGGCAGCGCGGTTCTCCCCGTCGTCACTGCGCTTGAACAATTCGTTCGGATTCGGTACCCAGGTTTGGTAGAACTCCACGTCGATGTGTTCAGGAAATGCCTTGACAGTGCGAATATAGGACCGCTTCGGATCGACGTGGCGCATTCGAAAGGCGCGCATGAGGTCCAGCGCGAATTCCGCGGGCACTTCGGTGGTTAGAACTCCCGTGATGTCGATGACGGGCGCGCCGTTGGCGCCCTCGCGTATCACATCGAAGGCTTGAAGCACGGTGCGCAGTGATGCCGCCTCCATTCCGCGTTGAAGATCGGGCCTCTGGCGTGCCGAGATCTCGTAGCGCACGTTTTCGAGATAAACCTTGTTTCCCAGGCGCGTGAAACGGATGATGCGATTATCCACCACCGAACCGGGCGCCACGAAATCGGTGCCGGTCGACAGAGCGGCGAACTCGGTGTTGGCGAGAATATCTCGATTGAGCATATCGGGGGGAATCTCGAATTGAACCCGATCACAGACGACGTGGACGATAAACAACCCGCTCATTGTTTCTATGCGGGGATCCTTGCCGGGCGGACAGGAGGCTACTGTGACAGAGTGGGCTGCTTGGGCGGCGCTCTGTCCCAAACCCAGCAGGGAAATCAAAATCAGAATGCTCTTGCGCATATTCACTCCATCATGTCGAAGTTCACTATCAGGAGGATCGCCAGCGATCTCCAAGAAATACTTGCGCTCCGCCAACCGGAGTTAGGGCTCGCATGCTTGCACCACGCAAATGCCCACAACCCATGCTCAAGCGCGGCGGGCAACCCTCTTCGCGACCTTGGCGATCTCGATAATCGCGAATGGCACGCTGCCGACGAGTAGGGTGAGCGCGCAGTCGGGAAGACTCAGCGCGCCAATCTGAAACAGTTGCTGCGTCGCCGGAATGTGATGGAGGCCGAGTTGCACGAGGACCGAGAGCACGACGATGCCAAGGAGCTTGAGATTGGTGAACAGTCCGACTTCCCAGAACGAGCGCTCGGCGTCGCGTGCTGAAAAGGCGCGCAGCAACTCGCCGAACACAAGTACGGAGAAGGCAAGATTGCGTGCCTCATCGAGGTTACGTGCTTCAAGCGCCCAGGCGAATACGCCCAGCGCGACCGCCGCTTGCAGTAGACCGGTGAAGGCGATCGTTCGCCACTCCGCGGCCCGCAGTATCGGTTCCTTGGGATCGCGCGGCGGTTGCTTCATGGCATCGGGGCGAATGGGGTCCGTTACTAGCGCAAGGGCCGGCAGTCCATCCGTAACCAGGTTGATCCACAGGAGATGTAACGGCAGAAGGGGTAGCGGGAGACCCATGAGCGCGGCGGCAAGCATGACGCCTAGCTCGCCGGCATTGCCTGCGAGCAGGTACACGAGCGTCTTGCGGATGTTGTCGAATATCCCACGGCCTTCCTCTACCGCGGCGACAATGGTGGCGAAGTTGTCGTCCGCAAGCACGATGTCCGAAGCTTCCCGGGTCACCTCGGTGCCCGTGCGCCCCATGGCGATGCCGATGTGCGCCTCGCGCAGTGCCGGCGCGTCGTTCACGCCATCGCCGGTCATGGCGACCACGGCGCCCTGGGACTTCCAGCGACGCACGATGCGCAGCTTGTCCTCCGGCGTCGCGCGCGCGTGCACCAGATCCTCTACGTTCTCGCCGGATCGCACGATGCCCAGTTCGCGAGCAATGGCAAGTGCGGTCGCCGGATGATCGCCGGTGATCATCACGGTCACGATACCCGCGGAATGTGCGCGCGCGATCGCGTCGATGACCTCGGTCCGAGGCGGATCCGCGATGCCGATGAGCCCGAGCAGTTCCAGATCTTCTTCCACGTCTGCGGTACCACAGGCGACAGCAAGCACGCGCAGACCGCGCGCGGCCATCTCGGCATTCGCCTCTATGGCGCCCGCCGGCGCGACGCGGCAACGCGGGAGCACCGATTCCAGCGCGCCCTTGACGTACATCCTGCCGTCGTCGCGATAGACCGACATGCGCTTGCGCTCCGAATCGAACGGTTGCACGGACAGGCGTGGCTTGTCCCGCTCGATATCCGCGCGCCGGATGCCGCGTTCAGCCGCGGCCACCAGAATGGCGAGTTCGGTCGGATCGCCCACGCCGCCGCGCTCATTCGCGGCGAGCTCCGCGTCGCAGCAGGCTGCCGCGGCCGTCAAGACTTGCCGCGCGTCCCCACCCCAGCACTCGCGCACTGCCATGACGCCGGTGGTCAGCGTACCGGTTTTATCGGTGCAGATCACTGTGGCACAACCCAAGGTCTCGACCGCCAGTAGTCGCCGCACCAAGGCGTGACGAGCCGCCATGCGCTGCACGCCGGTGGCGAGCGCGATCGTTACAATGACAGGCAAGCCTTCCGGCACAGCCGCTACGGCGAGCGATACGACCGATAGCAGGAGATCCATAGGCGCCATGCCGCGTAACCAGCCGAGTAGCGCTACCACAGCGACGATGGCCAAGCATAGGTAGAGCAGCAGCTGGCTTACGCGCGCGAGACGCGTTTGCAGTGGTGTCGTCTCCTCTTGAGCCGTGGAGAGCAAGTGGGCGATGCGGCCGAGCTCGGTTTTCATTCCGGTCGCCGTCACTTCGGCGAAGGCCGAGCCCGTGGCGACCGCGGTGCCGAGAAACACGTGGTCGTGACGTTCCGCGAGCGGGGCAGCGGGCGAGTTAGGCCGCGTGGATTTCTCCACCGGCGCGCTCTCGCCGGTCAGCGGCGCCTCGTTTGTGGTGAGCGCATGGGCCTCCAGGAGGCGCGCATCGGCCGCCACGATGTCCCCGGCTTCGAGCACTAGCACATCGCCAGGAACAATACTCGCTGCAGGCACTTCGACCGTTCGCCCGTCGCGCAGAACTCGCGCGCGCGGCGCCGTCATCGACCTCAGCGCCAGCACCGCGCGCTCGGCGTGGTATTCCTGAAAAAACCCGACGAATCCGTTGATGATCACAATGGCGCCGATCGCAATGGCATCGGCAACTTCGCCCAGCGCGGCCGACAAGGCGAAGGCGCCAAACAGCAGCCAGATGACCGGGCTGCGAAACTGCGCGGCGAACAGCAGCCAGGGCGACGTGGCCCGCGCGCGCGCGATCTCGTTAGGACCGAACTCTTGGAGTAGTCGCCCCGCTTCTTGAGACGAAAGGCCGCGAGTAGTCATGTTGACGCTAGGGAGCACTGCCGCTGTCGATGTCATGCCGCTTCCCCTCCGGGCGGTGACGGTACTCGGCCTGTTCTCAGTTGCCAGCGGCGCCAGATGGTGTAGGCCGCCGGCAGGACAAGGAGTGTCAAGAACATGCACGACAACAGGCCGCCCACCACCGGCGCTGCCGTTCGCGCCGAGAGGTCCGCCCCCACGCCGGTCTCGAACAGCAGCGGCATGAGTCCCAAAACGGTCGTCGCCACCGTCATGAGCATGGGCCGCAAGCATTGGGCGGCGCCTTCGACGACCGCGCGGTCGACATCCTCGCCGGTGCGCAAACGACCTTGCGACAGGACCGCTTGAAACGCTTGGTCGAGGTACACCACGACCACGATTCCGGTTTGCGCAGCCACGCCACCCACCGCGATGAGACCGACCCAGACCGCCGTGGAGAGGTTGTAATGAAGCAGCGCGAGTAGCCAGATGCTGCCCGCGATGGCGAAGGGCAGACTGAGGAGCACGAGCCAAGTCTGAGGCCAGCCGCGCAGTGAGAGGTAGAGCAACCCGACAATCAGCACCAAGGTCAACGGCAACACCACGCGCATGCGCGCTTCCATGTCGGCCATGAACTCGTATTGACCGGTCCACTGTAGTCGGTAGCCCGCGGGCGGAGCCAAGCGCTCCTGGACGAGCCGCTTCGCGTCTTTCACCCAACTGCCCAGGTCGCG
>JANOGH010000265.1:0-11600 GCA_031414075.1 Betaproteobacteria bacterium
GCATCGGGTGTGAATGACGGGGCTTGTGCGCTGATTCTTGCCAGCGAGGCTGCGGCCAAACGGCACGGCCTCGTGCCGCTGGCGCGCGTAGTCGGTTCGGCGGTCGCCGGCTGCGCGCCCCGGATCATGGGCATCGGGCCGGTGCCGGCCACGCAAAAGCTGCTGGCCAGGACCGGGGTGAAGCTGAACCAGATCGACGTGATGGAATTGAACGAAGCCTTCGCGGCACAGGGCCTTGCGGTGCTGCGGCAACTCGGCCTCAGCGATGACGACGCGCGCGTCAATCCGAACGGCGGGGCAATTGCACTGGGTCATCCGCTGGGCATGAGTGGCGCACGTCTGGTTGCGACTGCCGCATACGAACTGCAGGAGCGCAAGGCCCGCTATGCGCTGACTACGATGTGCATCGGCGTCGGGCAGGGAATCGCCGCACTGATCGAACGGGTCTGAAACGATCGGCAATGCGCGGCCGATTCAGACCTTCACGCCGGCGGCCACGTAGCTGGCTTCCATGAGTTTAAGGGTTTCGAGATTGTCGAGGCGGTCGGTTGGAAAGGGCTGGCCGGTGCGGATTCCGTTCACGAACTCTCGCACCGCGCTGCTGAAGCAGATCTGATAGTTCTTCGCCAAGTCGAAGACGATTGGTGGTTCATCCGAACCAGCCATGTATAAGCGGTCGCGATCGAATATCAGGGAGCCGCAGGTACCCATGATCTCGACCCGGTCGGTTGGCAGCGGGCCGTAGCCCGGCGCCGAAATATTTCCGTCGAGGACGGCGCTAAGGCCGCCCACTCCTTTCAGCAGAACGACGGCGGCGTCTTCGCCCGCGAGTTCCCGGTTGACCTTCGAGATCTGCGCGGCGACGACTTCCAGCGGGCCGAGCAGGACCCGCATGGCATCGAGATTGTGGATCAGCACCTCGAAGATCAGCAGGCGCACGAAGTCCTTGAGGTAGGGCTGGCGGTTGAGCAGGAAGGGCGGCACGCCCTTGACTTCGATCATGCCCTGGCTGCGCACGGTCATCCGCGCCTGGGTGATTTCGCCGACGCGACCCTGCTCCAGCCACTCGCGGATCATCACGTAGTGCGGCCGGAAACGATAGTTCTCGTGCACCATGAAGCGCACCCTTTCACCAACGTAGGCGATCAGTTCCTCGGCCTCATGCACCGTGGGTGTCAGCGGTTTCTGGCAGGACACATGCAATCCCGCGTCCGCGGCGAGCCTCGTCAGTGCGGCATGAGTGCCGACCGGCGTGACGATGTCCACGGCGTCGAGTTCTTCTTGCTCGATCATCGTGCGAAAGTCGGTGTAGACGTTGGGAATGTTGAAGGCCTGTGCCTTGGCCCGGGCCTTTGCTTGATCCACGTCACAGATGGCGACCAGTTGCGCGTCCGGTGTCTCGGACCAACCGACGAGATGGTACTGGCTGATCGCGCCTGCGCCGGCGAAGCCAACGCGTAGTCTGTCGCTCATTTCGATGCTCTCTCCGGGATGTTGGCTGGGTTTCCAGTGCAGCCAACAAAAACCACGCGACGGCGCGGGGTTTCAGGGGCCGGCCCCGTGCTCATCCGGCTTTCAGGCATGCGCTCATGAATGTTTTGCGGACGTCGCCTTTGAGCTCCTGGGCCTTGGCATCGGCGTTGCATTGCTTCATTTTTACCTGCTGGGGTGTCGGCTTCTTCTTTTCGCCGGTCGAGGCGGCTGCCGCTTCGCTCTTGGCGGCAAGACATTGCTTCATAAAGGCCTCGTGCTTGTTCCCCGTGAGTTCCTGCTTCACGGCCTCGGCATTGCAGGCTTTCGTATTCTCCTGCTGCGTATCGGCACACGATGGTGCCACTACCAGCAACAGGCCCAGCAGAAAAGTACCACCTCGCATGGCTCCCCCTTCATCTGCTGCGAGCAAGGCATTGCGCGATCGCGCAATGTAAAGGTTCTAACGCGCGACTGCGGCGAGCTTTGACGCTTCGATCGGCGAAGGTAGCGGCGCCAGCCGTCCTTTCGCATCGAATTCGAACGCCGCCAGCGGAGACGCAATCTGGAACTGCTCGGGACGCGAGCGCACTTCCGCGAGCAAGGGTTCGGATACCTGGATCTGGGCGATGTCGAGGGTATTGCGTATGCGCACGATCCGGCAGTTCTCCGGTTTGACCCGCACCACGGTTTTCACCGCAAGCTGGATGGCTTCGCGCTCGGTGTTCATGACGATGGGAATGGCTCCGCCGTCGAGATTCATCGAGGTAATGATGTTGGCGTAGGTCGACGGAATGTCGATTTCCCTGAACAGCCGCATGGTAATGATGTCCGCGCCGCCGATCCCCGTGGCGTTGCCGTTTGTCTCGTCGGTCAGTCCGAGCACGACGATTTTCTTTACCTTCGGTCCGAAGTTCCATTTCACGGCGCGGCGGTTGCGGCCGGTGATGTTCGGGTCGAAACCGGCGCCGCTGATGTTCTTGCCCATCTCGTCGATGATCAGCACGTCGATCTCGTCGAAGTAGAGTTGCGGCATCTGGCGCTTTGCGATTTACTGCAGGACCGGCTCACGGGTGGCGATCTGGCTGGCCGGCATGACTTCGATGATCGCAGTCTGGTCATGCGCGTTTTCCACGATCCCCACGCCGAGCAGGACATTGCGCCTGGCGAGATTGACGTCGCGCACCTTGGGCAGCAGCGCGGGAAACGTGTCCATGACGTGCTGGTGATAAGTGGCGGCGCCGGTAATCTTGCCGATGCCGATCGACAGCATCTTGGTCACGCCGCTCTCGGTTGCGCCGCGAAACGCCGTGTGCGGCTTGACGCGGTTGATGACGACGATACCGTCGGCTTCGGCTGCGAAGCGATCCATGTGTACGGGCGTGCCGCCGTCGAGATTGCCGACGATGACCGTGTCCATGGTTGCCTTGACCGGCACGCCCATGTTCGCTTCGGTGATGCCGTAACCTTCCAGCACCTTCCTCTGGCCTTCGGCGGTTGCGGCGCCATGGCTGCCCATCGCCGGAAAAATGAATGGCTTGGCGCCAAGGGCCTGCAACTCGCGAATCACGCACCTGGCGATGGTCGCAATATTGGCGATGCCGCGGCTGCCGCAGCCCACGGCGATCGCCTGCCCGGGTTTTACCTGGGTGCGCACTTCGGGGCGCTGGAACTCCCTGGCGACGGTCGCCGCAATGTCGCCGAGATGCGCGCCCTCGAATTTCTGGCGCACGTTGACCATGCGCGGCAGAGCGACGTCGAGTCCGCCTGCGATGTTCACTTCGATTCGGTCTTCGATCATTGAATTCTCCTCAGGCCGGCTGATAGTAGGGCACCACATAGGGCCCTTCCGGGATGACAGCCAGCGCGTTATCGCCGCCGCGTTCGATGCAGTGCTGCAAAGTTTCCTCGACTGAGTCGATCAGGTTGACGCCGGTGAGCCGCCGATCCGCCGCCGCCAGACCCCCGGCATACAAATGCACGGTGCCGGCTTTCATCGGCTTGAGCTGCATCTGCGTCTGCCATTCGTCGATGTCGGCAAACTGCTTGCGGCTGATGTCGGCAAAAAATCCTTCGGCACCGAGCGCAATCAGGCGCCGCTGCGCGTCGGCATATTCGTCCGATCCTAGACCCTCGGAACATTCCGACACGATCACCAGATTCCCGCCGGGCTCGAGAATGTCGACCGGGCCGACCATGCCTTTCACCGTCTGATAGTAAGTCGTGTCCAGGGGGTAGCCGGCCGCGCTGGTGACAACGGTGTGGAAACGGCGGCCGATCGGTACGCGTGCGTAGCGCTGCGTGAACTCGACTGCCTGCAGATGGCTCCCGAGAATCTCGCCGTAATTGACGAAAGACAGCCGGCGATGCTCGTCGATGACGGTGTTTACCGCCAGCACAGGCCCGAGCATGCGCACGATCTCGAGTTGCTCCTCGTGCAACGGGTTGCCTTCGAGGATGCAATTGTCGGCCTTGGGATGCGACATGAAGCGCGCGCTGTGGAACGTTGTAATGGTGTCGCGGTGCGCTACGCCCGGGGCAATGACCTTGCGCCCGCCGGAGTAACCGGCCATGAAATGCGGTTCGACCAGCCCGGTGGCGATTTTCAGATCGGCCTCGACGAAGCGGCGATCGAGTTTGACCGGCGTGCCCCGCGGCGTGCGGCCGAGGTCGACGTGAGCCGCATCGTCGCGCGCGAAGTGATTTACCACGCGCACGGTCTTCAGCACCCACGGATCGCCGACCAGTTCTTCGAGTTCTGCTCCCTCGTTGGGGCGGTGCAACCCCGTTGCCACCAGCACGGTGATGCCGTCCGGTTGCATGCCGGCATCGAGCAATTGCCGGACCATTTCCGGCAGAAACAGCCCGTTGGGCACCGGCCGCGTGATATCGCAGATCAGAATGCAGGCGGATTTCAGCCCGCGTGCCTCCTGGGCCAGCGCGCCTGCTCCCACGGGTTCCGCCAAGGCCCTGCGCACAGCGCCTGCGGGATCCGGCTCCAGCGGCATGGCAGGCTTGCGGATGACTGTCACGTCCCAGTCGTCGGGCAGTTCAAGGGGATAGCCGTCGCGGCCGTAGTTCAGATCGAGTCGCATCGTCATTCGGATGTGGAAGTCAAGGAAACTATAGCACCGGCCCGACAGCCGCGCCCGCAACGCGGTCTTCCAGAGGCTTGTTCGAGAAGGTAGCATCCTATAATCATGAACCTCTCCGACCCGGTAATGGCAGCGCTGATTGGCGCGACCGCAACTTTCGCGGCGGCGCTGTTCCAGTTGTTGGTCAATGCTCGTCGCCAGGCTGCCGAAAGGACGGCAGGCAAGCCGGCCACGCGCAAGACCGGCAACTGGCTGGCTATTTTCGCGCTTATGCTGGCCGCGGCAGTCGGCGGCTACGCCTTGGCCGAGTACCCGATCTTCCGGGGCCGCGAGGACGACAAGGTGCTGCGACAGGAAATGCAAACGCGCCTGCGCGACATCGGCGACGCCGCGGCGCGCCTCGAGCGGGCCGGTTTGCAGAGGAGCGATCAGTCCGGCACCGATGCAAGGCTCGACGCCGAACGCCGCCGCGGGGCGGAGGGCGTTGCCGAGGTCATCGGATTACCATCCTGCGTAAACAGCCGGTCTGCGTCGGAATCGTCCGCGGGATGCAACGAGGGCAACGCTCTTCATGCTTCAGTTTGCGCGGTCATCCCCGCTACGGCAGTGGTAACCGAAGTCCAGGTTTTCACCCGGCTGGACGACTCCCAGCAACCCTGGCCGGAGGTGAGAGTGCAGCCTGGGCAGGACGCCGGGGCCGCGAAATTCGTCGATGCCTTCTACGAACGCATCCAGGCCGAGGGCAAAGAAGTTTGCCAACGCTTCGTCCACTGGAACAGTCAGAAGGCGCGCCTGGCACGCATCCTCGTGAAATACACGCCCTAGCCGGCCAGCAGCCGGATGATCAGTCCCGCGGCGCCGCACGCGGCGATGGTCGGGATGATGCCGATCCGGAAGCGAAACAGCGCAACCAGGGCGGCCATGCCGATTATTGCCAGCGGCCACTCGAAATGCCCGCCAACTCCAGCGGGCAAGAGCACGTGCCAAGCGAAGAACATGGCCAGGTTGAGGATGACGCCAACGATTGCCGCCGTAATTCCCGTGAGCGGTGCAGTCAGGTGCGGCTGACGGTGCGTCGTTTCCACCAGCGGCCCGCCCAGGAAGATGAATACGAAGGACGGCAGGAACGTGAAGAAGGTCACCACCCCCGCCGCGACCATTCCCGCAAGCGCCGGCGAACCCGGTCCGAGTGCCGCTTGTGTCCAGCCGCCGATGAAACCGACAAAGGCGACGACCATGATCAGGGGTCCGGGGGTGGTTTCCCCGAGTGCGAGACCGTCGATCATCTGCGTCGCGCTGAGCCAGTGATGCTGTTCGACCGCGCCTTGCACCACATAGGGCAGTACCGCATACGCTCCCCCAAAAGTCAGCAGCGCCGCCTTGGTGAAGAACCAGGCCATGGTCACCAAAACACTGTGGGCACCGAACAGGGCGACCAGAGACCAGATGGCCAGCGCCCATATGCCGATGCCGATCCCCAGCACAAGGACCACACCGCGCCAACTGAAGCGGGCATGATCCGGAGTGGGCGTGTTGTCATCGATGATCGCCCGGCCGTAGTTCTTGTCCGAGTCATGGCGAGCGTCGAGCGCGAACCACGCCGGAACCAAGCGTCCGCCCACGGCTCCGATCACCGCCGCACCCAAAACGATCAGCGGAAACGGAACGTCGAACACGAAAATCGCGAGGAATGCCGCTGCGGCGACCATCCACAGCGCGGCGTTGCGCAATGTACGCGAACCGATGCGGTAAGCTGCGAACAAAACCACTGCGGTCACGGCTGGCTTGATGCCGTAGAGCAGGCCGGCGACCAGCGGCAGGTCGCCGAATGCAATATAGATCCACGACAAGGCAATCAGGATGCACAACGACGGCAGCACGAACAATGACCCGGCAACGATTCCGCCCCAGGTCCGATGCATGAGCCAGCCGATGTAGGTCGCGAGTTGCTGTGCCTCCGGCCCCGGCAAAACCATGCAATAGTTCAAGGCGTGCAGAAAGCGCCGCTCTGAAATCCAGCGGCGTTTTTCCACCAGTTCCTGATGCATGATGGCGATCTGTCCGGCCGGACCGCCGAAGCTGATGAATCCAAGCTTGAGCCAGAAACCAAAGGCCTCGCCGAACGATACCGCTGCGGGCGCATCGAGGAACCGTGCGGACGGATCGGCATTTCCTGAGGAAGTGGTCATTGGTATTCAGATTGGCACAGTTTTCCGCAGAATGTCATCTTTACGCATGGTCAGCATTCAACCAGAGGAAGCTCAATGAGTCGCATCAAGCGCGTGGAGGTGCAGGAGTTTGCGTTCGAGTTGCCCGATCTGGGCTTCGATGCCGGCGGTTTCAATATCGTCTACCAGCCGAAGAACAGGCTGAAACTGTCGAAGTACGCCATCGTGATCGAGGCAGACGACGGTGCGCGCGGCGAATATGTCGCGCTGTGGGGCGGCACTAAAATGGCGCTCAGTCAGACGCTGGCGCTGGCGCCGCATCTGCTGGGGCGAGATCCGCATCAACGCGAACTCATCTACGACGATTTCAAGCGCGCGCTACGGCAGTACGACCACATGGGCGTGGGCTGCATCGATATCGCATTGTGGGATCTCGCCGGCAAGCAATTGAACGCGCCGATCTGGAAGATGCTGGGCGGCTGGAGGAAGCGTCTGCCAACTTATGCGAGTTCCTACCATGGCGATCGCAACGGCGGACTGTCGAGCGCCCAGGCCTACGTGGATTTCGCCGAGCAATGCTACGGCATGGGTTATCGGGCGTTCAAGATGCACGGCTGGTGCGACGGCAACGTGAAGGAAGAGAGCGAAGCCGTGCTGAAGCTGGGTCGGCACTTTCGCGGGCGGATGAATCTGATGCTCGATCCAGCGTGCGAGCTGCGCACGTTTGCGGATGCGCTGGCGGTCGGTCGCGCGTGCGACGAAGCCGGTTTCTTCTGGTACGAAGATCCGATGCGCGACGGGGGGTGGTCCCAGCACGCCCACAAGAAGCTGCGACACTTCATCAAGACGCCGTTGCTGCAGACCGAGCACGTGCGCGGTGTGGAGCCGAAGGCGGATTTCATCGTCAACGACGCGACCGATTTCGTGCGCGCCGATCCGGAATACGATCTCGGCATAACGGGCACCATGAAGATTGCGCACCTCGCCGAAGCCTTCGGCCTGGATGTCGAAATTCATGCGCCGGGGCCGGCTCATCGCCACTGCATGGCGGCGATTCGCAACACCAACTATTACGAACTGGCGCTGGTCGGTCCGAAATGCGGAAACGCGATGCCACCGGTTTACGCGGACGGATACAGCGATGAACTCGGTTCCGTCGGAGCCGATGGCTGCTTTCCTGTGCCGGACGGACCGGGACTGGGTGTGGTGTACGACTGGGAATTCATCAGGAAGCATCGTATCGCTTCGCATGAATTCAAGTAACGGCGCAATGCGCTGCACCATCGGGATGGTCGCTCGCGTTTCGTGGCGCGGGCGCTCAAGTGGCGGAATCCGCCCGACAATTCGACTATACTTGCCCGCGGTTGGGGAGCGGCGGCGACGCACAGCGGCCCAATCAACATAAAAAAATCAATCTAGGGGAGGAGGCCTCATGATCTGGTCTCAGGTTTACGACCCGCTCGGCAGTACCATCCTGTCCACGCTGGTCTGTGCCATTCCGGTCATTGTGTTGCTCGGCGGGTTGGGGATCTTTCATATTCGCGCCCACTACGCGGCGATCGCCGGCCTGGTTGCAGCGGTGGTCATCGCCTTGTTTGTGATCGGCATGCCCACCGAGCTTGCAGCCGGTGCAAGCTTTTACGGCGCGCTGTTCGCAACCACGACCATTTGCTGGATCATCCTGAATCTGATTTTCCTGTACCGGATGACCCTCAAGGCGGGGTTGTTCAAGATCCTGCAGGACAGCATCGGCGGCATTACCAACGATCGCAGACTGCAGCTGGTTCTGATCGCCTTTTGCTTCGGTGCGTTTTTCGAAGGCGCCGCCGGCGGCGGTACCCCGGTAGCCGTGACCGGCGCCATCCTGATCGGGCTCGGATTCAATCCGCTGGCGGCCTCCGGCCTGTCGCTGATAGCCAATACGGCGCCAGTAGCCTATGGCGGACTCGGAACGCCCATCATTGTCCTGCATTCTGTTACCCAGCCCGAAAATCCGGACTACCTCCTTACGCTTTCCGCCATGGTGGGACGTCAGCTCCCGTTCTTTTCCGTGATCGTCCCGATCTGGCTGGTATTGACGTTCTGCGGCTGGCGCCGCACCGTGGAAGTCTGGCCGGCGGTTCTGGTCGCGGGCCTGTCTTTTGCAATTCCGCAGTTCGTAATCTCGAACTACCACGGTCCGTGGCTGGTGGACATGCTCGGTGCGATGATCTCGATGGTCATCCTTGCCGTGTTCCTCGCCTACTGGAAACCCAAGTCGGTCATGCTGGATGCTTCCGGCAGCGGGATTACCGTGCCCAGGGCCGAAGCCGCCAAGGAACATCACGGACACAGCCGCGACATGGTGATCAAGGCGTGGACGCCGTGGGTGATCCTGACCGTCATTCTGTTCCTGTGGGGCCTGCCCGTGGTCAAGGCATTCCTCAACCTCAAGGGAATCACTTACTGGGAGTGGCAGATTCCAGGCCTGCATAACCTGGTGCAGCGTGTGGAGCCCGCGGTTTCCACGCCACGTGTCGAACCTGCCGTGTGGAAGTGGGGCATCATCTCGGCGACCGGAACGGGAATCTGGATTGCCGCGATAATTTCCGGCTTCCTCATGGGTTTCAAGCCGCGCGAGATGCTCAAGACCTGGACCGAGACCTTCGGGCTGATGAAGTATTCCCTGCTGACGATCCTCGCGATGCTGGCTTTGGGCTATACGACGCGTTACTCGGGCATGGATGGCACCCTGGGCCTTGCATTCGCCGAAACCGGCTGGTGGTATCCATTCTTTGGCACCATGATCGGCTGGATCGGCGTCGCCCTGACCGGGACCGACGCAGCCTCTAATGCGTTGTTCGGCAGTCAGCAGGTGATCACCGCGAACAAGCTGGGCCTGAACCCGACTTTGATGGCGGCAGCAAACAGTTCCGGCGGCGTGATGGGCAAGATGATCGACGCGCAAAGCATCGTCGTTGCGTCCGTGGCAACCAACATGCAGGGCAAGGAAGGGGTCATCCTGCGCTACGTTTTCTGGCACAGCATATCGCTGGCCGCGCTGGTCGGTGTGCTGATAATGCTGCAGGCCTACGTGCCTTTCTTCCAGGCGATGGTATTGAATTAGCTGGCAGCAAGGCTTGCCCCGGCACGGCGGGCTTCGCCGTGCCGTTTTCATGTGGACATCGATGCAAAATCTGCAAGTCGTACTCGCCAGCCGGCCGCAGGGTCCGGTCACCGAAAAAAATTTCCGCTTTGTCGAATCGGCGATGCCGTCGCCAAACACAGGCGAGGTATTGGTGCGCAACCTGTACCTCTCGCTGGATCCTTACATGCGCATGCGCATGAACGACGGCAAGTCCTATGCGCCGCCTGTGCAACTCGGCGAGGTCATGGTTGGCGGCACCATCGGCGAAGTGGTCGAATCGAAGGACCCCCGGTTCAAGAAAGGCGATATGGTCGGCGGCCGGTCGGGATGGCAGCTATTCGCAATAGCGGAGGCACAGACGCTGCGCAAAGTCGATACCCGAGGCGCTCCCTTGTCGACGGCCCTGGGGGTTGTCGGCATGCCCGGCGTCACCGCCTGGTTTGGTTTGCTCAGGATCGGAGAGCCCAAGCCTGGCGAAACAGTGGTCGTATCGGCCGCTTCTGGTGCCGTTGGAAGTGTGGTCGGACAGATTGCCAGGCTCAAAGGGTGTCGCACGGTCGGAATTGCCGGTGGCCCGGTCAAGTGTGCCTACGTGGTGAACGAACTCGGCTTCGACGCCTGCGTCGATTACAAATCGGGCTCGCTCGAAAGCAAGTTGCGGGAGGCGACCCCGGGCGGAATCGACATTTATTTCGAGAATGTCGGCGGCGTGGTATTGGATGCCGTGTTGCCGCTGCTCAATGCCTTCGCGCGGATCCCCTTCTGTGGTTACATTTCCGAATACGATGAAACCGTGTCTCACGGCGTGCAGCATCTGCGATCATTGCTGGTGAACCGCGTCAGGCTGCAGGGCTTCATCATTTCCGAGCACCTCGACATCTGGGACACAGCGCTGGCCGATCTCTCGGCTTGGCTCATTGCCGGCAAGCTCAACTACCACGAAACCATTGCCCATGGTCTCGAGAGCGCGCCGGCGGCCTTCATCGGCATGTTGAAGGGGCTCAATCTCGGCAAACAGCTCGTCAAGCTCGCCTGAATCGCAAAGGCCCATCAAATGATCGAGGAAAAACTGGCGGAACTGGGTATCGTGTTGCCCGCAGCCGCGACGCCTGCCTTTCAGTATGTTCCGGTTGCCATCCATGAACGCCTGGCCTTTGTCAGCGGGCAGTTGCCGCGCCGGGGTGATGCTCTCGTTACAGGCAAAGTGGGGATCGATGTCGACCTGGAGCAGGCCAGAGAGGCCGCCCGGCTGTGCATCCTGCAAGGCCTCGCCTGCCTGAACCAGGCCCTGGGATCGCTCGATCGAGTGGAAAAGATCCTGAAAGTCACCGGATTCGTAGCGTCGGCGCCGGGTTTCCATCAGCAACCCAAGGTCATCGATGCTGCTTCGGAACTGCTTGTCCAGGTGTTCGGAGAGGCGGGCAAACACGCCCGCAGCGCCATTGGTGTTGCCGAATTGCCACGTAACGCCGCAGTCGAAATCGAGTTGATCGTGGCACTGCACTGAACTACCAAAGGTTTGACAGGCCCTCGAATCTTATCGATAATCCGCGGTTTCGTTCGGAGGGGTTCCCGAGCGGTCAAAGGGATCAGACTGTAAATCTGACGGCTCTGCCTTCGAAGGTTCGAATCCTTCCCCCTCCACCAAACCACTGAAAGACGGGACGGGCGACGGCGATAGGTTGGTTGTCGGGGCGTCTTCAGGCGTGCCGGGGAGTCAGTTGGTGTTGACGGGCAGAG
>JANOGH010000266.1:0-8965 GCA_031414075.1 Betaproteobacteria bacterium
GAGGCCGATTACCAGAAACTGGCGACGCTCGACTCAGCGATCGATTACCTCGCGTCCCGGCTCGTCTAGCCCTTCACTTTTTCTTCTGAAACTCCGACCCGTTCCTCGAACCCCTTTAATTCGTCGAGCGCTGTGAGCAGCGTCCATGCCTTGAACGTTTTGCCATTGTCGGCATCCGGGGTCAGCCGCAGCACTCCGCTGCCGCGGCCGGAATGTGCTTTAAGCTCTCCGATAATAGCGTTCAGGCCGTTGACCGTCCTGATGTACCACGTCAGGGCAAGTACATCGCGCCAATGGCTGTCAGGATGAAACAGAGTCTTCAGCAGGATGTTGTCGGGTTCGGCAAGAGCCCTTTTGAACTGCGCAAGCCAGTGGTCTGCAATTGTCGCGATGGTTTCTATTCCATCCAGCATTGGCGTTTGCAAGCTATCGATCTGCCCGGCATCTCCAGGCTCCACAACTTGTACCATTCGAAGTCGTTCCGCGCTTTCTCAGTTGTGTGCTTGGAAGTTGAATCCACCGTTCCAAGTTTGTAGACTATAATTATTGACTTGTGAGTAAGATTGCTCCAGGAGCACCCTGTTTCAGTCTACGTAAATTCAGGGAGCGAATGAACATGCGCTTCGTGAACATGCTGCTCGGCCTGGTAATGGTCGCGTTCGCCGCAGCCCAGTACAACGACCCGGACGCGCTGCTGTGGATCGTTATCTACCTGATTCCTGCCGCTTGGGCGTTCGCCGCTGCGTTCTACCTGCCGCTGGTGCGCTCGCTGGCCGGAATACGGCTGCTGTGGCTAAGCGTGGCCGTCGGTGTGGGCGCCACGGTCTTTTACTGGCCCACCATGGCCGGGTTCTGGCACAAGGAAGTGTGGTGGGTGGAGGAAACGGCTCGTGAAGGCATGGGCGCAATGACCGCGCTCGGCATCTTGCTCGTGGTCCTGGCGACGGCGCGGCTGCGCAAGGCCGCCATCTGAACGGCGCTAGGGCGAGACCCCATTTACCCTGCTTTCCCTCTGCGTCAACGCTTCTAGTGCCGGCCATCGGCCGGCCAACTCGTCACCCGTCACCCGTCACCCGTCACCAGTCACTGGTCACGGCTTCTTCTTGTGAAACTCCGACCACGCTTTCTCGAAGCTCGACTGCATGGCCTTCCAGGCGGTTTCGGCGCCCTTGCTGACTTCCATCCAGGCAGCCTGACTGGCGTTGCGGGTTTCGTGCAGGCGCTTGACGGCCTCGTCGCGTTGCCCTTCCAGGGCTTTGATCTGCGTTTCGTATTGCGTTTTCACATTGGCCTGGGCTTTTTGCACCTCCCCTTGCCATTTACCCAGTTTCGCGTTCCATTCGTCGATCTGTTGTTTCATCCGTTCGACATACTCTTCGCGATTCATGCCGCTTCTCCTTAAGCTTGCGTCCTTGGTTTGAATTTGAACTACGGCAACTCGATCACACTGCCCAGTCCCGCATAGACATAGTTCCTGCCCCACCTCTTCCGGAACGATGCAAACGCGGGCTCCCCGGTGCAATGACCCGGGGCCAACCGCTCGACCTTGAAACCATCGTGCAATGCCGTGCCGACTCTGGAAATCTGCTCGTCCGGCGCCGCCGGCAGGTGCAATCCGCCGAAGACGATGCGGATGCGGCTATCGATAGCCGTCACCGCTTCAAGAATTTTTTCGATGCCCGGATGGGAGCAGCCAACCATCAGGATCAACCCTTCGGGGGAGTCGATCGCCAGCGACAGTTCCCTTAGTTCCCTGGTGCCGGCAACTTCTGAGACCAGCGCCAGAATGAAGATTCCCGGTGCAACCTCAGTCGTCTTGTCGAGCGGCACAAAGTTGGCGCCTGTCCACGCCGTTCCGAAACGCAGCGTTTCCGGCGGGCGGCCAGCGAAGTAGCGCATGGATTCCGGCAGGCCTTCTTCCTTGCGGTAAAACTGCGCGGGCAGGGAACTGCCGAAATTGCCGAAAGCTTCCTTCGGCACATAAATCTTGAGCCCGGGATTGACCGCCAGCAGATGGGACAGGCCGGCCGTATGGTCGAGATGCCGGTGGGAAATCACCGCGAAGTCCAGATGCCCCAGGTCCACCCCCGCGGCTGCGACATTGTGCGCGAATACCTCCGCGTTATTGCCGGTGTCGAACAGAATGCGCCTGCCGCGATATTCCACCAGCGCTGCGTATCCCCAATCTTTGGTCAGTGCCGAAGGTTCTCCGAATGCGTCGTAAAGAATGGTCACCCGGTTACCCGGGGAGGCAACACTCTGAGTGGAAATCAGAGCAAGGAACGCGGTGAAGATGTAAAAGCGCCGCCACATAAACCACCTCACATAGACGAGCGCAGCAGCGTTGTCGCGCCCGCAACCATAGTCGCGCCCGGCATGGCGTCTGTCAATCGGGCATTGGTTCCACTGTGAGCGTCAGCATTAATGTCTCGGTGGCGTGCGGCTGGTTCGAAACTTTGAGCGTCACGGCCTGCATGATTTTTTCAAAACCGGCCTCCGATTGGGAAACGGTCTGATGCGGTGCCGCGCTGATCGTTACCGGCCGGCTGCAGCTCAGCACAACCCGCCCGTGCAGCACGCCGTCTTCGAGCGTCAATGTCCTGATGCCTTCCCAGGTGAACGACTGTCCGAAACCACCGGGCACTTCGCCGTTCACGACGTATCGGCCGAGAAAACCGTCGCAGCTCGGCATGGCCAGGTTGATCTCTGTTTCCAGCGGCGCAGCGGTGGCGTCCAGTTTGTATTCGACGCACAACTGGTTGCTCTCGATTGAAATGGTCTTGCCGATGCCGTTCGCCGACAACTCGGCGCGAGCGCCCTGCACGGACGGCCGATGGTATCGCACCGGCTGCCCGTTCTGCCGGTCGACGAACAGAACGCGCGCCACGGGATCCGCATCGAGATCCTCGGCCACGACCGGATGGCGGAAATCGACGCGATCGTGCGCGGAGGCGATGCCTTCGCCGCGATGCTCGCCCTGGGCGGCGCAATCATCGCGGATCTTGCGATAGTAATGCTCGGGCCGCCGCGCCAGCGTGTCGCCGAAATTGTGGCGCAGCCGGTAGGCATCCAGTTCGTGGAGGGCGCCGAGGCCGTCGTCGCGGATGACCGCCTGCAACACCTCGTTGCCGAGGAAGAACTCATCGCAACCGTCCAGGTCGAGATCGAGGACGGTCGATTTGCGAGGCGCGGCCTGGTCGAGCAACGCCTCCAGTTCGACCAGCGCATTCCATACCGCACGGCGCAAATGCGGCAGGTAGATGCCGCCGAACAACCCGTGCCAGTAGGCATCGTTGGCCTGCGCCAGGTGCAACAGTTCGTGCATGCGTGCCGTCGCCTTCGCACCGAGATCGGCGACGCGCGCGGAAAGCTGCAGCATGCGCTTGTGCATCCAGTTCGATTCGGCGTAGCGCGACATGAAGTTGCGCCAGATGCCGCCGCGCAGGAAGGGTTTCAGCTGCTCGTAGCGATTGTGGTCCTTTTCCCGCTTGACCAGTTCGGCATAGCGGTCCGCGCGGTCGGCGTTCAGCGTCCATTCGTTCATCTCTATGTACGAAGTGGTCGGCAGGTACACCACCCCGCGGGTGCGCTGGTCGCCATGGAAGTCGCGATATAGCGCCGGCTCGATCGACGGCGAGGCGAGCGCACCTTCGATGAACTGCTTCAACCACTGCTTTTCATAGACCCACTGGTAGGTCTCCGGCCAGACGCCCAGTTTTTCGATGTCGTCGAAGTAGATCGCCGCCGCGCCGCCGTCTTCGGTGGCCAGCGATTCGAGGTACCGGATCGTTTCGGGCGCAGTGGAAAACGGAATGCGGTAACGCAGCGCTTCCGAGATCGGAAACAGGTCGAGACGGCTGCCGCTTTCTTCGGTCGAGAAGTAACCGGTCAGTTCCCCGACGTGTCTGCCCGCGCAGAGGAAGTGATAGTCGTCGACGGTGACGTAGCGAATGCCGGAATCGGCAAGCGCGGATGCCACGGACGATTCCCAGACGCGTTCGGTCAGCCAGGCGCCGAGCGGTCGCCGACCGAGGGAGCCCTCGATCCGGCTCGACAAGGCCGCGAGCTGCGAATGGCGGTCGCGTTCCGGAATTGATGCCAGCACCGGCTCGGTGTCGCCGCCGCCGAACATTTCGACCTGGCCGCGCACCACCATCTCGCGCAGTTTCGCCATATCGTCAGGATATCGCCTGAGCAGATAGTCGAGCAGCCAGCCGCTGAAATGCACCGACAGCCGGAACTGCGGATAGCGGTAGACGGTCTCCAGGAAAGGCTTGTAGCAACGCGCGTGCGCGTCGTCGATCACATGTTCGAAATTGCCGGCCGGCTGGTGCGCATGCACGCCGAAGAGCAGCGAAACTTTCTTATTCATTTTAGGCAGTCAAACCCGAAGATCTTTCAACGCGGTTGGTTTTTCAGGAAGCGCGGCGCATGGCGCCGCCGAGTTCGGCCTGGCCGCCGCCCTGACTCACCGGCACGTCGAGATCGGCCGGAACCGGCAGTTTGAGGAGCCGATAGAAATGGGCGAGTTTCTGGCGATACAGGCGATCGAAGGCCAGCACCGGCTCGCTGGGATTGTAATCACCGAACCACCAGAACCAGTCCGAAGCTTCGCAGTCAGCGAGCTGACGGGTCGCCGCTGCGAGTTCCTGCGCGTTCAGGCGCCCGCTTGCCGCCACCAGATCGAAGCTCTGCTTGGCGGCACAGAGCAGATCCCAGGCGCGGTTTTTTTCCGGGGAGCCGATCCAAGTGGTGAGATTGCCGTATACCCAACTGCCCGCGACCAGCGCGGGCATCGGTTCCGCGTGGCGTCCCTCGTCCAGCAGCCGTGCAAAAGTCGTGGTCTCGATCCCGGGTTGTGTTTCCAGTGCGCCATACAATTCGTCGAGAAAGTAATAGCCGTTGTAGGGGTAGTACTCCCATGCGTTCTCGCCGTCCAGAATTACACTGACGACGCGGCGCTCGGATGCATCGCCCTTCTCGATGATTCCCTTCAACTCGCCCAGGAAATGTGCAGCCGCCTCCTTGCCGTGCCACTTGCAGTACTCGAATCCGATCAGGTCCGACAGGCGGTCGTCGCGAAAAAAACAGGTCACCGGCTTCGGACCGCCGCTGAGCCGGTAAGGCCGATACAGAAAATTGTTCCGTTCGGGAATCGGCGCATCGTTCTTGCGTAGGCTGTTCAACAGCACGCCTTCGCCGCTGGCGATCCATTCGCACCCGCCCTCGGCAAGCAAGTCCACGTACACTTGTGATACGGCGCCTTCGGCCGGCCACATGCCCCGCGGTGGCTGGCCGAAGCGGTGCGTGTGGCTTTCCCTGGCCGCTGCAATATGCGCGGACGCGCGCGTGCGTCCGCCCGGGTAGTGCGAGCTTTGCGGCAGCGGCGCATCCAACACGGTTTCCCGCGCCGCCTCGAACGAGATCAGCAGCGGACCGATCGGGTGAAATGCCGGACTGGTGGTGAGTTCGATGCGCTCCTGTGCTGCGAGCTCGCGGTAACGCGGTACGACAGCGCAGGTTTCGCGGCCGATCAGATCAACGAGCTGCATGCGGTCGGCGTGCGAGAAGTTCTGTGCTTTCGCCAGCAACCGGGGAACGGTCGGGTCACGCCGGCGCACCGTTTCACCCACCCACGCGAGGTGATACCAGGTCAGCAGATCCCCGAGGTACTGCGCAGAAAGATAGCCTTCCGCGGTGGTTCCGGGTTGCTGCGTCAGGGTATAGAAGTCCCATAACCGCCGATAAGCCGGATACGGCTCGATCATCTTGTGATGGTTGGCTTTGAAGCAGCAGCGCAGCACCAGCCCGCGCTCAGGAGCGTCCAGGCGGGTCAGATCGGGATGGGCAAGAAGCCGCAGGAGCGGATCGTGAAATCGCCCGGCGGCGAACTGGTCGGCGTAGTCCTCGAGCTGGTCGAGCAGCACCGGCGTGAAATTGACCACGGCTCGCACGCCACGGTGATTCTCCAGGTGCGCTGCCATGTCGCTGTAGTCCTTTATCGCGTGCAGATAGACCCAAGGCTGGGCATATTCCCCGGTGGCGTGGTCGCGGAAATCCGGCTGGTGCATGTGCCACAGCAGAACGAGGTCCAGCTTTGCGTCGCCGCTCATCGTGTCCAACCCATCAGCGCTGGTGCAACACTTCCTGGCCCAGCATTTCCGGCGTGATCAGCGTGATGCCGC
This sequence comes from Betaproteobacteria bacterium, assembly GCA_031414075.1. GTDB lineage: Bacteria > Pseudomonadota > Gammaproteobacteria > Burkholderiales > JACQAP01 > JACQAP01. Next base: position 6,186 of record JANOGH010000266.1, read on the forward strand.
GCTCGGAAACATGAAAGCGCCGGCGATCATCCTCCGGATTGAAGCCCGCCGTGAGGCCTTCCGGCAGCACGCAACTCTTATCCACCACGGCGCGCCGAAGCTTTACGTGCCGGTTCACGACGACTTCCGGCAGGATCACCGAGTCCTCGATGCTGCCGTAACTGTGCACGCGCACATTCGAAAACAGCAGCGAGCGTTTCACGGTTGTACCGCTGATGAGGCAGCCGCCGGACACGACCGAATCAACCGCTCCCCCGCGCCGGCCTTCGTCATCGAACACGAATTTGGCCGGCGGCAATTGCTCCTGGTGGGTCCAGATCGGCCACTCCTTGTCATACATGTTGAGATCCGGCGTAACGCGTGTCAGGTCCAGGTTCGATTCCCAGTAGGCATCGACCGTGCCTACGTCTCGCCAGTACGCGGCCTTATCGCGTTGGCCGACGCAGCTGTCGTCGAAGCGCTGCGCGTACACTCGATAGCGCGGGACCAGATGCGGAATGAGGTCTTTGCCGAAGTCGTGGCTGGAGTTGGGGGTGATGGTATCGCGCGCAAGCTGTTCGTACAAAAACGGCGCGTTGAACACGTAAATGCCCATGCTGGCGAGTGCCATGTCCGGCCGGCCGGGTATGGACGGCGGGTTGGCCGGCTTTTCGATGAAATCCGTGACGCGCCAGTCGTCGTTCACCCCCATGACGCCGAATGCCGTGGCTTCCTCCCGGGGAACCTCCAGGCAGGCCACCGTCAAGTCGGCATTCTTGGCGACGTGATAGGCCAGCACTTTTCCGTAATCCATCTTGTAAATATGGTCGCCGGCAAGCACCAGGATGTAGTCCGGACCATAGGCCCGCAGGATGTCGAGATTCTGGTACACCGCGTCGGCGGTTCCGAGATACCAGTTCTCTTCCGCGGTCCTCTGCGAGGCCGGCAGGATGTCGACGAACTCCTGGAAGCGGCCGTCGAGGAAACTCCAGCCGCGCTGGATGTGCCGGATCAGGCTGTGCGACTTGTATTGCGTAGCCACGCCGATGCGGCGGATCCCGGAATTGACGCAGTTCGACAAAGGAAAATCGACGATGCGGAATTTTCCGCCGAACGGCACAGCCGGTTTGGCGCGCCATTCGGTCAGGTTCTTGAGCCGGCTGCCGCGTCCGCCGGCCAGCACGAGTGCGTAGGTGTTCTTGGTCAGAACGCTGACGAAGCGGACATTGAGGTCGTTGTCGATCATGAAAGCTTCCCGATACGATCGTTGAGCGCAAGGCTGGCCGGCTTGTTATCCGTGCCGGGGCCGGCTGCGGCATTTATAAGAACGGCCGGAACCCTGGGGCTCTGCTTATAATAGGTGCGACGTCGTCCGCCGTCACGAATTCCCTGACGGCGCCTGATGCCGAGCGTCCCGCCACGATGATCTCCACTCCCCGATTACCTGCAGCCGATGATCTAGAGGCCCTGGTTGGCGCCCGCCACCACGATCCGTTCAGTCTGCTTGGGTTGCACCGCACCGGCCGGGACTGGTCCTTGCGCGTGTTCCGTCCCTACGCCGCGAGCGTTTCGGTGCGCACGGCAGCCGGATTCGAGCCCATGCAACGAGTCCATGCGCAGGGAGTGTTCGCCTGGCAAGGCGCTGATGCGCCGGCGCACCCGGTCGCGTTCCGGGTCAGCGAAGCGGGACGGGAAATCGAAACCTTCGATCCCTACACATTTGCTCCGGCCATCGCCGCGGACGATTTGTACCTGTTCAACGAAGGTCGCCTGGAACAGGCCTATCGCGTACTCGGCAGCCGTCTCGAGCAGCGCGATGGCGTCAGTGGCGCGCGCTTCGCCTGCTGGGCGCCCAACGCAGCGCGGGTCAGCGTAGTCGGTGAATTCAATCGATGGGACGGACGCTCCTATCCGATGTCGGCGCATGGGTTGAGCGGCGTATGGGAGCTGTTCATTCCCGGCATCGAAGCAGCCGCGCTCTACAAATACGAGATCCGCAACCGCGCCACCGGCGAGATCTTCGTCAAGACCGATCCCTACGCCCGTTTTCACGAGCTGCGTCCCGGCACCGCGGCGCAAGTCGTCGCCGATGGGTATGCCTGGCACGACCAAGAGTGGATGAGCGCTCGCTCCCGCTGGGACTGGCTCCACGCGCCGATCAACATCTACGAAGTGCATGCCGGCTCGTGGCGGCGGCACCCCGACGGCCGGTTTTACAGCTACGCGGAACTGGCCCAAAGCCTGATCCCTTACGTCGTCGAGATGGGTTACACGCATATCGAGCTGTTGCCGGTATCGGAACACCCCCTGGACGAATCCTGGGGCTACCAGACCACGGGCTACTTCGCGGTGACCAGCCGTTTCGGCACGGCCGACGCATTCAAAGCCTTCGTCGACGCCTGCCACCAGGCCTGTATAGGTGTCCTCCTCGACTGGGTGCCCGCGCATTTCCCGACCGATGCGTTTTCACTGGCGCGCTTCGACGGCACCGCGCTTTACGAACACGAAGATCCCCGCCTGGGTTTCCATCAGGACTGGGGCACGCATATTTTCAACTATGGCCGCAAGGAGGTAAAAAGCTTTCTGCTGTCCAGCGCGCACTACTGGCTGGCGGAATGCCACATAGATGGATTGCGGGTCGATGCCGTCGCCTCGATGCTCTATCTCGATTACTCGCGCAAGGCCGGCGAGTGGATTCCGAACAAGTACGAGTTCGGTCATGGCCCGTATGATGGGGAAAAATCCACCTATAGCTTTTCGCCCAAGTATGCTCGCAACGAGCTCACCCCGACTACGGATAC
>JANOGH010000267.1:0-4765 GCA_031414075.1 Betaproteobacteria bacterium
CTCAAGCTGGTCGGCATGGATCCGGTGGTCGTCCACGGCGGCGGGCCGCAGATCGACGACATGCTCAGGCGTGTCGGCAAAAAGGGTGAGTTCATCCAGGGCATGCGGGTCACCGACCGCGAAACCATGGACATCGTCGAAATGGTGCTCGGCGGCCTGGTGAACAAGGACATCGTCAACCTGATCAACCAGAACGGCGGGCGTGCGGTCGGTCTGACCGGCAAGGACGGATCCTTCATCCGCGCCAGGAAGTTGCTGCTCCCGAACAAGGACAATGCCGACGATATGCTCGATATCGGCCAGGTCGGCGAGATCCAGAGCATCGACCCGGAAGTGATTTCCCTGCTGGAGAGCCGCGAATTCATTCCAGTGGTGGCGCCCATCGGGGTGGGCGAGGACGGCGAGTCCTACAACATCAACGCTGACGTGGTCGCCGGGAAACTGGCCGAGATTCTGCACGCCGAAAAGCTGATTTTGCTGACGAACACGCCGGGAGTGCTCGACAAGAACGGCAAGCTGCTGACCGGATTGACCCCCAAACAGGTCGACGACTTGTTCGCCGACGGCACCATCCACGGCGGCATGCTGCCCAAGATCGCCTCGGCGCTGGACGCGGCCAAGAGCGGCGTCAAGAGCGTGCACATCATCGACGGGCGGGTCGAGCACGCGCTGTTGCTCGAAGTGCTCACCGATCAGGGTGTGGGGACGCTGATCCGCAATAAGTAGTAGATGACGGTCAGTTTGTCGTTCGAAGGCGTGCGGACCGCCCCCTGAAATGGTGGTTTCAGGCATACGCCGCTCGAGGGTCTGGATCTTCGACCTCGACAACACGCTCCACGATGCGCGGCCGCATATCTTTCCCCATATCAACCGTTCGATGACCGAATATGTCGCCGGACTGCTCGATCTTGGCGCGGATGAAGCCAACGCTTTGCGCGACTTCTACTGGAAGCGCTACGGTGCGACGCTGCTCGGACTGATCCGGCATCATCGCGTCGATCCGGGGCATTTCCTTCGCGAGACCCATCGCTTCCCCGAACTCGACAGCATGGTGGTCGGCCGCCGTGAATTGCGCTCGGTCCTGCGGCGGCTGCCGGGCCGCAAGATCGTATTCTCGAACGCGCCCGGACACTATGCTCGCGCCGTGCTGCAGGCGTTGGGGGTGCGCGATCTGTTCGACGATGTATTTTCGATCGAGCGCACCCGGTTTCGACCCAAGCCGGAAGCACACGGATTTCTGCGCCTGATGCACGCGCATCGACTGGTGGCTTCGCGCTGCGTAATGGTGGACGATAGCCTGGAGAACCTGCGCACCGCCAAGCGGTTGGGAATGAAAACCGTATGGTTGACGGAGTCGAACTGCGCGCCGGCCTGGGTGGACGCCAGTGTGCGGCAGTTGTTCCGGCTGCCCAGGCTGCTGCACCTTCTTTGAAGCACGCCGCTTCGCACAACGCCGGATCGTGTTAAATTCCGCGGCGTTCGGGTAACCTTTGCTCCCTCCACCCCAATCAGCGCCGCCATGCCGACCAAGCCGGGAGAACGCAAGCTGCAGATTTTGCAGACCCTTGCGAGCATGCTCGAAAATCCAAAGGTTGAAAAAATCACCACGGCCGCGCTCGCCGCCAGGCTGGACGTCTCCGAGGCGGCCCTTTATCGCCATTTCGCGAGCAAGGCGCAGATGTTCGAGGGGCTGATTGAATTCATCGAACAGACCCTGTTCGGCCTCGTGAACAAGATTACTGCCGAGGAAGCGAGCGGCGTGAAGCAGATCGAGGCGATCATGACGACGTTGCTCGGCTTTGCCAAGAAAAATCCCGGCATGACGCGCGTGCTGATCGGCGACGCACTGGTCAACGAAGACGAGCGCCTGCAGGCGCGCATCAACCAGTTGCATGACCGGCTGGAGGCAACGCTTAAGCAGGCGCTGCGCTTTGCGATCTCGGAAAAACAGATTCCGGAAAATACCGACGCAGCGGCCCGGGCCAATCTCATGATTGCTTTCGTGGTCGGCCGCTGGCACCAGTTCGCCAAGAGCGGATTCAGGCGCGACCCCACGGAGCAGTGGGCCGCGCAATGGCCTGCGCTGGTCTAGTGTCCGGTTCCGCTGCGCCGGTGGTCAGGGTCCTTCTGTTCGCATGCGTTGTTGCGCTGCTAGGCAGTTGCGGCGCCTCGGACGACGACTTCGCGAAAGTGGTCGTCGGCACCTGGGGTTCGCGCGAAGTCGCACCGGACGACGTCATCGTCGAAACCCAGTTCACGCTGCTGCCCGGAGGGCGGGTCAACTGGCAGGGCGAGTTGCGCATGCTGGTGCCCGCCGACTTCTATCTGCCGAATCGCCCCAATTACGAAGTCAGGAATGGCCGGCTGGTGTATTACTTCTCCGCGAGCGGCAACTGGGCGGTACGGGATGGCTATCTGCATACCAAAATCGAGTCGTCAACCTTGACCAGTCTGATGCCGGTGGGATTTGCCGCTGCCTGGCGCCTCAAGGAGGTCACCAGCAAGGAAATGATCTACTTGTCCGCCGCCAGCGGCCGGACGCGGGTCGAATACCGCAAGGAGTGATTGGGCGATTGAGTTAACAAGGGACTGAATCACTTAATCGCCGAATCTCAGCGATCGCTGGCGCAGGCCTCGGTCGCCGTACGCTGGGCGGTATCTCCTGCCCCACAAACTGCGCAGTGCGGATCTTTCTTGAGCCGCACGCTCCGCCATTCCATCGTCAGTGCGTCGAGCAGCAACAGCCGGCCGGTCAGGTCACGGCCCACGCCCATCAGCAGTTTCAGCGCCTCGGCGGCCTGGATTGAACCGATTATGCCGACCAGCGGCGCGAACACGCCCATAACGGCGCAGCGCATATCCTCGAGATCGCGGCTCTCCGGAAACAGGCAGTGGTAGCACGGGCTGTCTGCTCGGCGCAGATCGAATACCGCGATCTGGCCGTCGAAGCGAACCCCTGCGCCCGATACCAGCGGTTTGGCGAACCGGACACAGGCGCGATTGATGGCATGACGCGAGACGAAATTGTCGGTGCAATCGATGATTACATCGGCGGATTGGACCAGTTGTTCTAATCTTTCGCCGGCCACGCGTTCGGCAATGGTGGTGACAACGGTCTCCGGATTGATGCGCGACAGCGTGCGGCGCGCGGATTCGACTTTGCACTCGCCGATCGAATCGGTGAAATGCACGATCTGCCGTTGCAGATTGGTCAGGTCGACGGTGTCGTTGTCGCAGATCGTAAGCTGGCCCACGCCGCTCGCCGCGAGGTAAAGCGAGACCGGGGCGCCGAGTCCGCCGGCGCCAATCATCAAAGCGTGCGCGTCGAGCAACTTCCGCTGGCCGTCGATGCCGATCTCGGGCAGCAGAATGTGGCGGCTGTAACGTAGGAGCTGGTTGTCGTCCATTGCGCTCGGAAAGCGGATTTTCGGGCATCTTAACGCGGAAGGCCCGCTCTGGGCGGGCCTTCCGTTGACTAGCTCCTGCCTCGGCTTTCGCTATCTTTTGCCGATAATTTGCAGACCTTTCAGCAGATTCAGCGCCTGGTTCAACTGATAGTCGCTCTTCGACACGATGTCCGGCGGCGTGCCGTCGTCGGCAGGTTTGTCCTCGACCTTGGGCGCTGACGGCGCCGGTGACACCGCCGACTGCGGCTGCGGCGCGGGTTGCCTGGCTTCGGGCGTACCGCCTTGCGGATTGGCCAGATGACGCTCGAGGTCGGCTTCACGCATCCTGGCGGCGGCTTCTCCCTCGGTCACGGTCGCTTCTTCCACAATAATGTCGGGTGTGATGCCCTTCGCCTGGATTGAGCGGCCGTTTGGCGTGTAATAACGCGCGGTCGTGAGCTTGATTGCGGTGCCGTTGCCAAGCGGAAGGATGGTCTGCACCGATCCCTTGCCGAAGGTTTGCGTCCCCATCACTACCGCGCGCTTGTGATCCTGCAGTGCGCCGGCCACGATTTCCGATGCGGACGCCGAACCGCTGTTGACCAGCACGACCATCGGCAGCGTCTTCATTTCCTTCGGCAGCTTCTTGAGATAGTCGTCCTTGCTGCCGCGCAGGTAATACTCGGGGCGCGCGAACAGCTTCATCTTGGCATCTTCAGTGCGGCCTTCGGTGTAAACCACCAGCGCGTCGCTGGGCAGGAAGACCGACGAAATGGCCACGGCGCTGTTGAGCAGACCGCCGGGATCGTTGCGCAGATCGAGGATGATGCCCTTCATCGGGGCGTTGTTGTCCTTGAACAGCTTCTCGACGTACTTCGCCAGCGTCTCGCCGGTGTGCTCCTGGAACTGGGTGACGCGGAAATAGGCGTAACCGGGTTCGAGCAACTTGGACTTCACGCTCTGGATCTGGATTACGGCGCGGGTCAGCGTTACCACGCGCGGCTTGGTGTCGCCTTTGCGCACGAACGTCAGCGTGATCGGCGTATTGGGTTTGCCCCGCATGCGCTTGACGGCATCGTTGAGGGTCATCCCCTTCACATTGGCATCGTCGAGCTTGATGATCAGATCGCCCGACTTGAGGCCCGCCCGCCAGGCCGGCGTATCCTCGATCGGCGCGACGACCTTGACGAATCCGTCTTCCATGCCGACTTCGATGCCCAGGCCACCGAATTCCCCCTGGGTGCCGACCTGCAGATCCCGGAACGCCTCGACGTCCAGATAGGCGGAGTGCGGGTCGAGGCCGGACAGCATGCCGTTGATGGCTTCGGAGATGAGCTTCTTGTCGTCGACCGGCTCGACATAGTCGTTCTTGATGCGGC
>JANOGH010000268.1:0-3068 GCA_031414075.1 Betaproteobacteria bacterium
CAGCATGGCCCGTGGTTCAATGCCGGCGCCTCTCACCTGAACGCCGCCTTCCCCAAATCGTGGTTCAATTCGATGGGGCTGGTGTCGCTGCTCGATATGTTCCGTTTCGACGCGTTCCGCAGATTCAATAAGCGGCGATGAAAATTCCGGCTATCGTTGCAGCGAGGATGATAGCGACGAGAATCCGCATCTCCAGATCGCGCCACATGCGTACCAGGAAATTCGAAGGCCGGGGCGATGCGATCAGCCTGGTGTGATCCTTCTTCTCCGGGGCGGTCAGGCGATTCAGCGCTGCCGCGGAATCGAAGATGTGCGACACGCCCAGACGGGTATTCGAATCGACGATGATGTTCTGCGGCCTGGCACCGCGTGTCCTTATGCCGGCATCGACAGCGGACACTGTCGCATCGGCGTCGGCGCCGTGCAATTTTTGAGTCTTGTCGTCACCTCCCTGCGCCGCGCCGGCCCGGCGATCGATGCGCTGCGTTGTTTCGGTGTCTGCGCGCTGAACACCAAGTTCGTTCAGGCATGCACGCAAATCCGCGGCGAACTGATGAGCGTCCTGATAGCGCTCGCCGACGTCCTTCTCCAGCGCCTTGGCCACCACGAGGTCCAGCATCGCGGGAACCTGCCGATTGATGCGGCTCGGCGGCACCGGCCGCAACCGGGAGACGTTGTACATCATCTCCGTCGCGTCCTCGCCTGCGAACAGCTTGGTGCCGGTAAGCAGTTCGTACAGCACGGTGCCGAGCGAAAAGATATCCGACCGCTGGTCCACCGGCCGGCCTGCCACTTGCTCAGGCGACATGTACCGCGGCGTACCCATCATCAGCCCGGTCTGTGTCTTGAGGTCCGACGAGCGCATGCGCGCGATGCCGAAATCCATGATTTTCACGCGCCCGCCGCCGACGAGCATGATGTTGGGCGGCTTGATGTCACGATGGATTACGCCGCGGTCGTGCGCGAACGACAATGCGTCCGCGACCCGTTCGACGATACCCACGGCTTCCGGCACCGAAAATCGGCGCGTTGCCGCCTGGGCGCCGAGATCCACGCCTTCGAGCAACTCCATCGCCATGAAAACCATTTCGCCTTCGCGGCCGACGTCGTAAATGGTCACGATTCCGGGGTGGCCGAGCTTGCCGGCCGCTCTTGCTTCCTGGGTGAAGCGCGCTTCGTATTCGCTGCGATCGGCATCGTCCGCCGGCACGAATACGGTCTTGATGGCGAGTTGTCGGTCGAGCACCGGGTCTTCAGCCCGGTAGACAATGCCCATCGCCCCGCGTCCGAGTTCGCCGAGAATCTTGTAACGGCCCAGTTGCAGCAGGTCGCTCATCGCAATACCCCATCGCGCAACCGGCGCAGCAAGCCGCGTTCGCCGCCGGGCGCGAAGGCATACCCGATGGTCGTCGATCTGCCGGCCCGCAGATCGACGCTGGTGCGGAACGGTATCTCACCTTTTCTTCTCAGTTCGATCGTGTGCAGTCCGGGATCGAGCCGAAGAATTGCGAGCGGCGGGCTTTTTCCCCTTGCCACGCCGTCCACGAAGATATCGCCATCCGGATAAATGTCGAATGCGAGCATGGCCGGCTGGCCGACACGCCACTCGTGACGAATGCTCTCGTGGAAATACATCAGTGCGGAAAAGTTCCCGATTAGCACTAAAGCGCCCACGACGGCGAGGATCTTGCGGCGACGAAGCGCAGAGGCCGGATCGGGGGCGAACAACTCATGCGAGCGTACATTGGCGTCGGTGAAGACGCCGGCCGGCCGGATCGAGATCGCACGGGCGGGGGAGGATTCCGCGAGGGCTTCGCGGAAAGAGCGCGACACGAACAGGCGAGCCGGGCCTGCAAAATGCGCGATTGCCGACGCGGTGCCGACGGCATCGCCGATCAGGCCCTGATGTCCGCTATCGTCCGGGGCGAGACGGATGGCGCCATGGTTGATGGCCACCGCCATGGAAACGCCGGCGGCCGATGCATTCATGCAGCGCTGCGCAATGTCGAGCGCGGCCGCCGGATTGCCCAGCACGGCGATTGCCATGCCGTCCGGCGCGTCGAGGATGATCCGGATCTGCGGGGCAATGCGTATCAGCGCTACCGCGAGTGCGGATTCGAGCTGCGCACGCAGACGCGCCTGTTCCGCCACCGGCCGGCGCGCGAACTCCGTAACGCGGATGAATACGACACTGGCGAGCGCAGGCAGGGAACCGGGATCGTTCAAATCGGCATTCGAAGGGGGTTGGAATGCGCGGATTCTACACGCAGCGGCGCCGCGACGGCGGCGTAGTGAGTGCCAACGAGGAGCGGGGTCGGCGAAAATATCGCACGCTTACCGTAACAAACGCCTCTGTTTCAGTTGCGCAAGAGCGCAAGCTCTGGCTAAAGTTTACTATTGCCATGCCGATTGATCCTTGCGGCAGGAATCAGGAGCACTCGATTGAGTATGAGATCATTGAAAACTGAAATAGCATTCGTTGCCGCCGCCTTTGCCCTGGGACTGCAACTCGCCTCGCCGGGTGCGATGGCCGCGGATCTTCTTGCCCAGGCCAAACTGCTTGCGGTTCCGGCGCGTGCCTACCCCGAACTGACGCGGATCAACGACCAGGTCGCGGCGTTGATTATGCGCATGGAGGCAAACACCAATCAGTTGAAAGAGTATCGCAAGGCTCGCATCCGCGCCACCAGCAAGCGCTACTCGTCGCTGACCCGGGAGTTCAATCAATCGCGCAATCGTTTGAGCGAACTGGAGCGCAAGCTGGAAAGGGCCCCGTCGCTCGATGTAAACCGGTTCCCTGTTCCCGCAGGTGGTGACCGGGGCAGCTTGTCATCCGATGTTCTCCGTGAACGGGCGATGGTCGGGGAGAACAGGAAATACGATCAAGCCAAGGCGTCCCTGAAGCAATGCCTCAAGACCCTCTCGGATCACTACGATGAGCAATTGCGGGAAATCGCCAGGCTGCGCTAGGCGCCAGGCACGAGGTGCGAGGTGCGAGGTACGAGGCACGAGGCGCTAGGCGCTAGGCACTGGAGTTCAGGCTGGAGATCCTCGCACCTCGCACCTCG
>JANOGH010000269.1:0-4931 GCA_031414075.1 Betaproteobacteria bacterium
CTGACGGCCTTGACTTCCGCCATCGGCAGAAAACTCAGCGCGCCGAAGTAGCAGGCTGTCGAACCCATCAACAGAGCGGCGCGAAAAATCTGTCCGAAGGGTTGCGTCGTCTTCACCAGGGCGACCCTCAACCTCGGCGCAAACAACAGCAGCATGAGGACCAAGTGGACGGTATAGCGGCTCCACACCAGCATCGGCACCGGATAGAAACGGCTGAGATATTTGGCGGTGGTCTCCAGAATCGAGAAGCACACGACCATGACCATCATGAACAGAACCGCGCGGGTACCGGGGCGAAACGCCCGAAACCGGGCCAGTGAAGCGGCAATCAAGAAATACGCATCGACATGGGAGACAAGGGTGCAAATTCTAGCCGAAGCCGGCCTCAACAGGGATTCTTCCGCTTCCGGGGGCGCAAAGCTCGCGACGCGCCGCGTGCTGCCGCTATAATTATGCTTTCCCGCAAAAAGCATGCAGCGGGCCGGCGCTCCCGCCTGTCCCTTGCACCAGGAGACTTTCCATGCGCATGGAAGCCCACATTCACGGCACGGTTCTGCTTCGTGCCGGCACGACGACCACCCAGATCGAGGAGGCCTTGCGCCCCTGGCTCGAATATATCGACGAGGACAACATGGCCGACGCGAAGAGCGTCCATCCGGACGAACCTGGCCTGGTGTTCGATCGTCGCCGCCGCGTCCTCGAAGTCTGCTGGACCGGTGATGTCGGCCGCAGCTTCCATCAGACCATCGCGAACGCGCTCGCCGCGCTCAGCCCGTTTTCCGAGGAAGCCGCCGCCTTCGAGGTGAGTTATTACCCGGAAGACGGCAAGGATGAGTTCAGCCTGGTGTTTGTCGGCCCGACGCAGGACGCGATTTTCGAGGCGCAGCGCGGATTGATGATCGAAGACGTGCGCAGTCTGCTGTCACGCCAGTTCAGCGATCCGGAAATCGCCCAGGTCGTCGCCCTGGTGAACCAATTGTTCGAACGCAATGTGAAATCCGGGGCCTCGAACACCCAGACTTCGACCAGTCCGTCCGAACCGATGCCGATGCCGGCGGGCCGCAAGCACCTCCACTGAGGTGAGGGGTGAGGGGGGGTAAAAGCGCAACTCAACCCGCTTCTCGCGGCAGGGCGCGATGTCAGACGTGCTTGCGGAACCACGCTTGCGCCGGTTGACCCTCGAGAATCTTGTCGATCCGCGATTTCGTGATGTCCCGGAACGCGGCGAAGCCCTGTGCGTCGAGCAATTGCCATGTCCCGCCCGCCGTCACGGTAATGCCGCCAAGCAGCACAACAATGGCCACGAGAACCCGCGGCACCCGGAGCAAGAGCGTGCGCAACCAATCCCGCGTGCTGCCTGAATCGACGAACAACAGGATCGAAATCCCGATCATCAGAAGTCCCGCCGCGACGTAGCTCCCGCCCGGGTAGCGGGTAAGTGTCGCTGCCACCCGCGGCCAGAGGCCGGCGCCGGTCAGATAGGCGTAGCCGATGATTGCCCCGCCGATACACAGGAGCATCAGCCCCCAGACGATGGCGGGAAAGCCCGAGTGGCGCGGCGTGGTCTCGCCGGAGAACAGGAGGCTCATTTCGCGGGAATACAGCGCTTCAGCGCCCGCGAGCGCAAGCCCCGCCCCGAACACATAAAGGCCGAATTGCGAACCACCCGGCAGATTGAAATGCTGGCTGACCAGCAACCCGATGGCGCCGGCGAGGAGCGCCGCGTATTCGAGAAAGGTGAGAATTCGCAAGATGTTGAAAGTGTAGCCGCCCTAATGACCATGTCAATGAACACCACAGCGCAAGCCCATGCTCTCGGCCGCCTGCCCGCCGTCAAGCTCGACGCCCGTGGCGATCGCAGCGTCGATCTGCGCGCGGTCGTCGCGCTGGCATTGCCGCTGTTCGTCAACAGCAGCATCCAGGCGCTGCTGAATCTCACCGACACCTGGTTCGTCGGCCGCCTTTCCACCGATGCCACCGCCGCGGTGGGCGCATCGTACTGGTTCATGATCGTCGCCATGCTCTTTTTCGGCGGGCCCGGGCTGGCCGTGCAGACGCTGGCGGCGCAGGCGTTCGGCGCGGGCGACAAGCGCTCGGCGGCACGCATGGTATGGGCCGGAGTACGCGGCATGATATGGGTGGCCCCCGCGTTCGTCGCAATCGCCTTCCTCGGCCCGACCATCATCGGCTGGCTGAAGCTCGATGCACATGTCGCTCAACTCGCCGCCGAATTCTGGTTTCCCCGCCTGCTCGGCGGCGTATTCGCGGTGGGCATCTGGGGCACCACCGGCTTTTTCAACGGCATCGGCCGCACACGTGTGACGCTCGCGGTAATGGCCTTCGTCGCCGTGCTCAACGCGCTGCTCAACCAGCTTTTCATTTTCGAATTCGGCTGGGGTGTGGCGGGAACGGCTTGGGCGACGACGGCCGCCATGGGCGTCGGGCTGCTGATCACGCTGCTGCTGTTTACCACCCGTGGCGTCGACGCGGAATACGATTCCCGCAAGACCTGGCGCGAGAGCCGTGCCGACCTCGGCCGGCTGTTCCGCGTCGGTTTCCCGATGGGCCTGTTTCCGGCGATCGATGTCGCCGGGCTGGCGGCTTTCCAGGCCATGCAGGTCGCCGCCGGCGCAGTCGGCGGGGCGTCGACACAGATCGTCATGATGCTGACGTCGATTGCCTACCTGCCGACGATGGGCTTTGCGCTCGCGGGCACCACGCTGGTGGGCCAATCCATCGGCGCGGGCGACAAGGACTGGGCCAGCAAAGTCGGCAACGCCACCATCAAGCTGGCTGTCGGCTACATGGGTTTCGTCACCGTGTTCCTCGCCGTCATCGGACCCTGGCTGATTCCGCTGTTCGTGAATGCCTCCGATCCACATGCCGGCGCGGTGATCTCGCTCGGACGCACATTGTTGTGGTTCGCCGCCGGCTATCAGATTTTCGATGGCCTGAATCTGGGCGCAGGGTTCTGCCTGCGCGGCGCCGGCGATATGCGCGTGCCGACGCTGGCGATTCTCTTTCTGTCCTGGTTCGGCTTTGTGCCGTTCACCCACATGTTCACCTTCGCGCCCGGCCAGGGCTGGGTGGATTTCCTGCCGCAGTTCGGCTACGGCGCCGTCGGCGGCTGGGGCGTGGCGCTGGTTTACTGCTGCGTGCTCGGCAGCCTGATCTACCTGCGCTGGCGTTCCGGCGCGTGGCGCAGGATCAACCTGCGCTAAAGCTCTCTACACGCACTCACCGCAGATACCCTACGTGCGAGCACGTCGGAGTACCCTTTTAGGACGCGGATACCCTACGTGCGTAGCACGTCGGAGTACCCTTCTAGGACGCAGAGGAAAACCAAAACCGAAGAGAACCAAGTTTGACTTACGAACAGATTCCGTGCCGATGTGGCCGCCGATGCTACATTTTGCAGACGCATACTTTTCCCCCGCATGCTTTTCCTCCGCGTCCTCTGCGTCCTCTGCGGTGAGCGTGTTTGATGGGATGTACTCAGAACCTGCAACCCACACGAAAGTCGGATGAACCCGCTAAGATAGGCACCACAATCGACAATGCGTCGCCACCACACCGGCACCGCAAAAATCTTTGGAGGATGTTTATGCAATCCCTGATCCGTCGTAGCTGTTTTCTCATGCTGGCCGGCGCCGCCGTGTTGGTGCAGGCGGCGCCTCTGCCGGAAGCCAGTCTGGAAGACGTCGGCATGTCCCCGGAGCGGCTCGGCCGGCTCGACGCCGCCATGCAGAAGGCGGTGGACTCCGGCGAGCTGCCTGGCGCGGTCGTGTTGATCGCCCGCGACGGGCAACTGGTGTATGCGAAGAGTTTCGGCTGGCAGGACCGGGAGAAGAGAATCCCGATGCGCAACGATTCGATCTTCCGGCTCTACTCGATGACCAAACCGGTTGTCAGCGTCGCCGCGATGATGCTGGTCGAGGAAGGCAGGCTTGGGCTGCAGGAGCCGGTGTCGAAATACATTCCCGAGTTCAAGGACATGAAGGTCGGCGTCGAGTCGATCGATGCCGACGGCAAGCCGACGCTCAAGCTGGTGGAGGCGAAACGGCAAATCACCGTGCAGGACCTGCTGCGCCACACCTCCGGACTGACCTACGGCGTCGTGGGCGCACCGACCGCCGTGAAGAAGCTGTACAAAGACGCCGAGATCTTCTCGCAGAAATGGGTGCTGGCGGATTTCGTCAAGGCGCTCGCCAAATTGCCGCTGCAGTTTCAGCCGGGAACCACCTGGGAGTACGGCCACTCCACCGATGTGCTCGGCCGCGTGGTCGAAGTCGCTTGCGGACAGACCCTGGACGTGTTCCTCACTGAGCGCATTTTCGAACCGCTGAAAATGGTGGATACCGCTTTTCAAGTGCCACCCGAAAAACTGGACCGGATTGCGCAGCCGATGCCCGATGTTTACAGCAGCAAGACCCCGGAGCTGATCGATGTCACGCAGCCCGCCACGTTCTTCGCCGGCGGCCACGGCCTGGTCTCCACCGCCGGCGATTACCTGCGCTTTGCGCAGATGCTGGCCAACGGCGGCGAACTCGAAGGCGCGCGCATCCTCGGTCCGCGTACTGTCGATTACATGAGTTCGAATCACGTCAACCCGCAGATCGACAAGGGGCCCCTCTTCCTGCCCGGCCCGGGTTATGGCTTCGGCCGGGGCTTCGCAACGCGGATTGATCGCGGCCAGTCCGAGTGGCCCGGTTCGCCCGGCGACTACTACTGGGCCGGTTATGCCGGCACCTATTTCTGGATCGATCCCGAGGAAGTTTTGGTTCCGGTGCTGATGACACAGGAGCCGTTGCGACGCCAGGCCTATCGCGTCCTGCTGCGCAACCTGGTGTACCAGGCGATCCTGAAGTAATTGCCTCACACCCCACCCATGAACCTTTCCGCCCCTGCGCGGAGCACGACGCTCCCTTCTC
>JANOGH010000270.1:0-2886 GCA_031414075.1 Betaproteobacteria bacterium
ATTTGGTTTTCTTGGCGCTCTTGGCGTCTTGGCGGCTATCCCGTTTTTATTGATGCATAAAGTCATTCTGAAACCTGGCCGCGAGAAATCTCTGTTGCGCCGGCATCCGTGGGTGTTCTCCGGCGCGATTGCGCGCATCGAGGGTGCAGCGTCGGCCGGCGATACGGTGCGCATTGTCGCCAGCGACGGGGGCTTTCTGGCCATTGCCGCATGCAATCCGGACGCGAATATTTCCGCTCGGGTGTGGGACTGGAATGAAGGCACGCAAATCGACGGCGCCTTCTTCCGTAAACGCCTCGAATCCGCGATCGGCATGCGCCGTAGCCTGTTCGGCAGGAAACCGGACGAAGCCGAACGCCTGGTGCATGGCGAGTCCGATGGTCTGCCGGGATTGATGGTGGATCGCTATGCCGATGTGGTCGTGTTGCAGATTTCGAGCGCCGGCTGTCATCGATGGCGTGACGCGATCATCGAATCGCTGCAGCAGATCACCGCTGCCCGCGCCATCTACGAGCGATCGGACGCGGACGTGCTCGAACTCGAGGGACTAACGCCGCGCACGGGACTGGCGCGAGGCAAGCTCGACACGCCGATGGTCGACATCAGGGAAAACGGCATGCGCCTGCGAGTCGATGTGGCCGAAGGACACAAGACCGGGTTCTACCTGGACCAGCGCGACAATCGCCTGCAGGTCGGCCAGCTTGCCGCGGGCCGGCACGTGCTCAATTGCTTCAGTTATACCGGTGGGTTCACGCTGCAGGCGCTGGCTCATGGCGCCGCGTCGGTAACTTCGGTGGACTCGTCAGCAGACGCATTGCGGCTCGCACGCGAACATGTGGGTCTGAACGGCCTGCCGGAGGATCGCTGTGAATGGGTTGACGCCGACGTATTCCAGTACCTGCGCAAGTTGCGCGACCAGAACAGGCAATTCGATCTGATCATCCTTGATCCGCCCAAATTCGCCCCCACCGCGGCGACCGCCGAACGCGCCGCGCGCGGCTACAAGGACATCAATCTGCTCGGCTTCAAGCTGCTGCGACCGGGCGGCCTGCTCGCCACGTTCTCCTGCTCCGGCGGCGTCTCCGCGGACCTGTTCCGCAAGATCGTCGCGGGCGCCGCACTGGACGCGGGCACCGATGCGCAAGTCATACGTCAATTCCACGCGACGCTGGATCATCCGGTGTCGCTGGCTTTTCCTGAAGGCGAATATCTGAAGGGGTTATTGTGCCGTGTTGGCTGAGTTACAAGGAGGTCTTGCCATGCTGAAAGGAAGCTGCCTGTGCGGGAGCGTGCGCTACGAAATCGACGGACCGCTCGACGGGGCGATGAACTGCCATTGTTCGATGTGCCGCAAGGCGCACGGCGCGGCGTTCCGCTCCCGCGCGGGGATTCGTGCGAAGGATTTCCGCTGGGTAAGCGGCGAGGGACTGATCACCTGGTTTGAATCCTCACCGGGCAATCATCGCGGCTTCTGCAGCCGTTGCGGCTCGCCTCTGCTCAGCCGCTTCGACGTCCATCCGGACAAGTACGGATTGCCGTTGGGATGCCTCGACGCCGATCCGGGCGTGAAGCCGGCAATGCACGTGTTCGTGGGCTCGAAGGCACCATGGTTCGAAATCACCGACGCATTGCCGCGTTTCCAGGAGTTTCCGCCGCGATGAGCGAAACCGTACTGACCCTGGTTCGCCACGGGGAAACGCAATGGAACGCCGCGGGCCGGATTCAGGGTCATCTCGATATTCCGTTGAGTGCAACCGGTCTGGCGCAGGTCGCGGCAATTGGCCGGCGGCTGGGCGGAGAAGCCTTCGATGCCATCCTGTCGAGCGATCTCGAACGGGCGCTGCAGACTGCGCGCCCGATCGTGCGTCTTCCGGAGCAGGCCATTCTTCGCGACGCCCGCCTGCGCGAACGCCATTTGGGCGTGCTGCAGGGATTGACGGCCGAGGAAGCGGCGATCCGGCAGCCGCTCGCCTGGGCAGCGTTCAAGGCTCGCAGCCCGGAGGCGGCACTCGAAGGCGGAGAAACGCTGGCCGAGTTTTCGCAGCGGGTGGTTGGACTGATCGAGGAACTGCTGAGGGTCCACTCGGGCAGCCGGCTCCTATTGGTCACCCATGGCGGGGTACTGGATGCGGCTTACCGCCATGCCACCGGGATGCCGCTGAACGCGCCGCGGAATTTTCCGATCGGCAACACGTCGGTCAACGTACTGCGCCACTGCAGCGGCGTCTGGACCATCGACGCCTGGGGAGACGTCAGCCATCTGCCCCAGGAACTGGCGCTGGACGATACGTAAAAGCCGTGGCTGTCGTGTATATCGTGAATGCGTGACTCGTAACCCCCTATCGATCTGGAACGGCATTCACGGCACTTACGGCACTTGCGACATTCACGATATTCACGGCCTTACGGCCGGCTACTATTGGCGAAACGGGAGGTTGGCGCTACACTGCCCGTCGCTCCCTCCAGAACAATATGAAACTGCGTCGCATCCTTTTCGGTCTCTTGACGCTGCTGCTGCTCTCGGCACAGCAGGCTGCGCTCGCGCACGGTGTCAGCCACACAGGTAAGCCGCCGCCGGATAAGGAACAGCTCGCCCACTCCAATCTGTGCGGCAAGTGCGTCAGTTTCGAGAAGCTGGCTTACGCGGCGCCCGGCGCCGCCGCAGCAGTCCTTCCGTTCGACCTGATCTCCCAGCAACCCGTCGGCGCCCGGCACTTCTTCCGCCCGCGCCAGGTTGCCGCGTTCCACAGTCGCGCCCCTCCGGTTCTCCTCTAGCAACGCAAGTCGAAATCGCCCGCGACGAAATCGCGTCGCGCCGTATGGGTTTGCCATGAGGAGAAGCATTCATGTTCAGGAAGAATACCCTGGCGGTGACCTTTGCCGCTG
>JANOGH010000271.1:0-4134 GCA_031414075.1 Betaproteobacteria bacterium
GTATCTGCTGAATCACGTGACCCCGAACGTCTATTTCCACACCACCACGGCTTACGCCATTCTCCGGCACTGCGGTGTCGAAATCGGCAAACAGGATTTTCTCGGCAAGACCTGATGATCGTCGTCCACCATCTCAACAACTCGCGATCCCAGAGAATTCTTTGGCTGCTGGAAGAACTCGGTCTCGACTACGACATCAAGCGCTACCAGCGCGATCCGAAGACCATGCTCGCGCCGCCGGAGTTGCGCCGCATCCATCCGCTCGGCAAGTCGCCGGTCATCACCGACGGCGATCTCACGCTGGCCGAGTCCGGCGCGATCGTTGAATACCTGGTGGGTCGTTACGGCAACGGGCGCCTTGTGCCCGCTGCCGATACGCCGGAGAAGCTGCGCTATACCTACTGGCTGCATTACGCGGAGGGTTCGATGATGCCGCCGTTGCTCATGAAGCTCATTTTCGATCGAATCGAGCGCGCACCCATGCCGTTCTTCGCCAAGCCGATCGCCCGGGCCATTGCGAAGAAGACCAAGGCCTCGTTCATCGAACCGAATATCAACCGGCACCTCGATTACATGGAAGCCGAACTCGGCAAGGCGGCCTGGTTTGCAGGAGAGACATTCAGCGCTGCCGACATTCAGATGAGTTTTCCGCTGGAGGCGGCCACGGTGCGCGGCGGTTTGAATTTGAGCCGGCCGAAACTCATGACGTTCCTGGATCGCATCCATTCGCGGCCCGCGTACAAGAAGGCAATCGAGCGCGGCGGCGAGTATCAATTGCTGAAGTAGGGCAGGGCGATGTCGTGGACGCATCGGCAGGCGACGCGCGAAGATCTGCCGGCGATCGTCGACATCTACAACGCGACCATTCCCTCCCGCCTGGTCACGGCGGACCTCGAACCGGTGTCGATCGAGAGTCGTATCGAGTGGTTCGAGCAACACAAGCCGGATTTCCGTCCGCTCTGGGTGGCAGAGCGCGATGGGCAACTCGCCGGCTGGTTGAGTTTCTCTACTTTCTACGGGCGGCCCGCCTACAACAAGACCGCCGAGCTGAGCATTTATGTCGGCGAATCGTTCCGCAATCGCGGCCTGGGTTCCTATTTTCTGGTGCAGGCCATCTCCCATGCGCCCTCCATCCGCGTAGACCGACTGATCGGATTCGTTTTCGGACACAACCAACCCAGCCTGGAGTTGTTAGGGAAGTTCGGCTTCGAGCGCTGGGGCGAATTGCCCGGCGTTACGCTGCTCGATGGCGTGGAGCGCGATGTGCTCATCCTCGGCCGGCAGGTGGCAAGATCTGTATGAAGCGTGTCCGAGCGCTCATGCCTCTACCTTAAGCCCCTTTTAAACCATTCTTGCGCTCCTATGCTCCTTCCCTCGCGGGCGGGGGAAGGCTGGGATGGGGGCATGCTTGCCGTGCATTGCTTCAAGTGTTCCCTTGTCCCCTCGCAAGCAGAGGAGGGAATCAAATCTCGCATCGGCGTAACGGCCGTGTAATGCGCCCTTAATGCGGCTGTCACCGTTGTCATGCAGAGTTTCGTCGACTCTAAAAAAGGGAGAAAATGCCATGGCCCATCACGACGACGATCTCGATACCAATGTTTCCACCAACCCCCATATCAGCGAAGTAATCGGCGAGCGCCTGCTGGACCCGTCGCGCCGGACCCTGCTGAAAAGCGGATTGGGCTTCGGTGCGCTGTCGTTCATGGGCGTGTCCGCGTCGTTCCTGTCCGGATGCCTGGAGGACGGCGGGGGGCCAAAGCGGCCCGATGCCCTGAGCTTCGATGCCGTGCCGAAGAGCATGGCCGACCTGGTGGCCGTGCCGGCAGGTTACACCGCCACCGTCCTGTACCGCCTGGGCGATCCTCTCGACCCGGGCGTTGGCGAATACGCCAACGATGGCACGGACGCCGCGACAAGCTTTGCGATGCGCGCTGGTGATCATCACGACGGCATGCATTTCTTCGGACTGGGGCGCGATGGCAAGTATCAGAAGCATGCCGCCGACCGTGCGCTGCTGTGCATCAACCACGAGGCGATCACCCCCCTGTTCGTTCATCCCAGCGGGCAGACCGTGGTGGATCAAGCGCGCCCGGTACCGGACGAGGTGTTGCGCGAGTTCTACCTGCACGGCGTATCCGTCGTGGAGATCGAGCGCGCCGCCAACGGCAGTTGGCGCTACAGGAAGGATTCGAAATTCAACCGGCGGGTGCACACGCTGACCGAAATGGCGCTCTCGGGGCCGGCGGCCGGTTCCCCGTTCATGGTGACGAAGTATTCCCTGGACGGCATGCGCACCCGCGGTACGGTAAACAATTGCGCCAACGGGTATACCCCGTGGGGCACCTATCTGACGTGCGAGGAGAACTGGGCGGGCTACTTCCGTCGCATCGCGGCGAACGACAACGCCAATCGCACTGGCAAGGAACTCGCGGCATTGTCGCGCTACGGGGTTGCCGGAAATGGGCGCGAACTCTGGGCCACCGTCACGCCGGATACGCCGGATGACCTCTACGGCCGCTGGAATGCAGAAGTGCGCGGCCCGGGTGCGGACGCTGATTACCGCAACGGACCGAATACATTCGGTTGGGTCGTGGAGATCGATCCGTTCGATCCGGCGGGGATGCCCAGAAAGCGCACGGCGATGGGCCGCTTCGCGCATGAGGGCGCATGGCCGGCGAAGGTAAAAGCGGGCAAGCCGCTCGTCTATTACATGGGCTGCGATTCCCGCAACGAATACATTTACAAATATGTGTCGAACGAACCCTGGAATCCGTCCGACGCGAAACGCGGCGCGGCCGCGGGCGACAGGTACCTCGACGACGGCAGGCTGTACGTGGCGAGGTTCAATGCCGACGGCACGGGCGAGTGGATGGAACTGAAGTTCGGCATTGCACCGCTTGACGCATCCAACCCCGCTTATGCTTTCGCGAGCCAGGCGGATGTGCTGATCCATGCGCGCCTCGCCGCGGATGCCGTCGGCGCCACGAAGATGGACCGCCCCGAGTGGGGCGCCGTCGATCCGCTGACCGGCGCGGTGTACATGACGCTCACCAACAACAATGCGACGCTGCGTTCGCTGGCCGCAACGGATGCCGCCAATCCCCGGCACTACAACGACCCGAGGACCAACGGAACGGCGCAGCGGGGCAATCCGAACGGTCACATCATCCGCTGGCTGGAAACCGGCGAAGACCCGGCCGCTCCCACATTCCGCTGGGACATCTTTCTGTTCGGCGCGCGCTCGACGGCCGACACGGCGAACATCAATATCTCGCAACTGGATGCCGGCAACGATTTCTCCAGCCCGGATGGCGTGTGGTTCAGCGAGGCCACGAACGTCTGCTGGATCCAGACCGACGACGGCGCCTACACGGATGTGACCAATTGCATGCTGCTGGCTGCCCTGCCGAGTTCGGTCGGCGACGGCGCTACGAAAACCATCACTAACACGGACGCGGCGGGCAGCACGAAGGCGGTGCAGACATACGCAGGCGTGCCGCCCGGCGCAAAACTAAAGCGCTTCCTGGTCGGGCCGGTCCAGTGCGAGATCACTGGACTTGCGGAGTCACCGGACGGCAAGGCGCTGTTCCTGAACATCCAGCATCCGGGGGAGGATACGCCGGCTGCCAACATCTCCAACCCGAGCAGCACTTGGCCGGACGGGGCGGGCACACGGCCGCGTTCCGCGACCATCGTGATCACGCGGGACGATGGTGGCGTGATCGGCGTCTAGCAAGAACCGGCGCGCCCGTTCCCGCGCTGGATTCGAAGACGAGAAAGCCGGGCGTTGCCCGGCTTTCTCTATTTCGCTGGTGCACTGACGACACGACCTTGGATTTCGAGCGGTTGACCGCGGCACCGTCTTTCCCGGTGGCGGGGGTGGCGACCGCCGGTTCCTGAGCGCTACCTGGTACACCCCGGCAGTTGCGGGACTGTCTTCCGACCAAAAAAATGGCCCGCTGTAGGAGCGGGCCAAACCCGGGAGGATCTTCAGTTCAGTTGGAAATCGAGGAAGCCACACGAATCGGGGTTGCGGGCATCGGGGCGCAGTGAATCTTGTCGTCGACCATGACGCACTTGTTGTTGCCGTTCAAGCTGAAGTCGACGCGCTGCTTGCCGTTTTCCATGCTCACC
>JANOGH010000272.1:0-1626 GCA_031414075.1 Betaproteobacteria bacterium
CTCAAAGCTGGAGGATGGGCTGCCAATTCCGGTATTCTCTCCTGTTGATTGTTCTTGGCATAAAACGACCGCAGCCGGTATCGCGGGCGTCAAATACAGGTTTTGTATCCATGACACCCATTCTCGTATTCGATATCGAAACCGTTCCCGACATTGCCGGTCTGCGGAAAATAAACGCCCAGGGCGAGCAGGTCAGCGATGCCGAAGTGGCGCAACTCGCTTTCGATCGACGGCGCGAAGCGACCGGCAGCGATTTCCTGCCGCTGCATCTGCATCGCATCGTCGCCATTTCCTGTGCGTTGCGCGACCGTGACAGTTTTCGCGTCTGGTCACTGGGCGAGGCCGGGGAGCCGGAGCGTGATCTGGTGCAGCGTTTCTTCGACGGCGTAGAGAAATACACCCCGCAGCTCGTGTCGTGGAACGGCAGCGGATTCGACTTGCCGGTTCTGAACTACCGCGCGTTGATACACGGCGTGCGTGCCGCGCGCTTTTGGGACATGGGGGAAGACGATCGCGATTTCAAATGGAATAACTACATCAGCCGCTACCACAGCCGCCACCTCGATTTGATGGACCTGTTGGCGATGTATCAGGGCAGGGGCAACGCACCGCTCGACCAGATGGCGCAATTGCTCGGCCTTCCCGGAAAGCTCGGCATGGATGGATCCAAAGTATGGGAGGCGTTCCAGCAGGGACGCATATTGGCTATCCGAAATTACTGTGAAACCGACGTAGCCAATACCTACCTGCTCTACCAGCGCTTCCGGCTGGTTCGTGGCGCGCTCGATGAAACGCAGTACCGCCGCGAATGCGAACTGGTGCGGTCCACGTTGTCGAACACCGGCGAAGATCACTGGCGCGAATTTCTCGCCGGCTGGCAGTCTTAGTGTCCTGTTCCGCTGATTCGTGGAGCAGGACACTGGCGTGAAATTGGGACCCGTCAGCCCCGCAGTGCGGGTCGAATCGCTCGATCAGGAAGGGCGAGGCGTTGCGCATCTCGACGGCAAGGTCATTTTCATCGAGGGCGCGTTGACCGGGGAAACGGTCGAGTATGTTTCTTTCCAGCGCAAACCGAGTTACGAACTCGCGGAAGCGAAACGGATCATCCGGGCATCCGTATCGAGGGTACCGCCCCGTTGCCGCTATTTCGGCGTTTGCGGCGGATGCAGCATGCAACACCTCGAGCCGCGCGCGCAGGTGGCGGCGAAGCAGCGCGTGCTGGAGGAAAATCTCGCCCGCATCGGCAAGGTGACGCCCGATACCCTCCTTTCGCCCATCCATGGACCAACCTGGCAGTACCGTTATCGGGCGCGATTCTCGGCCCGCCATGTTGCCAAGAAAGGCACGCTGGTGGGGTTTCGCGAGCGGCGCAGCAGTTTTGTGGTCGACATGCAGACGTGCGAAGTCGTGCCGGCGCGCATTTCCGCGCTGTTGGGCCCGTTGCGCGAGTTGATCGCGTCGTTATCCATCCGCGAGCGGTTACCGCAGATCGAGCTTGCCATCGGCGACGCTGCCGACGTTCTGGTGCTGCGCGTGCTCGAACCGCCGGATGATTCCGACCTCGAGAAACTCAGGCAGTTTGCCACCCTGCACAGTGTGCAACTGTTGCTGCAGCCGAAAGGTCCG
>JANOGH010000273.1:0-28482 GCA_031414075.1 Betaproteobacteria bacterium
GCATGCCGTTGATGGCTTCGGAGATGAGCTTCTTGTCGTCGACCGGCTCGACATAGTCGTTCTTGATGCGACCGAATACTTCGGTGAACGCGCGCAAATCCTCGATCGGCAGCGGGCCGGCGTTCTTTTGCGCCACGGCGGAAAAGTTCAGGCTGATCAGCACGCCAAGGATTGCCCCGAGGACAATCAGGCCAATCTGCCGAAATTTGCTATGCATCTTCAGGACTCCTCATGCGCGCAACCCGATGGAGCGCGCTCTCATTTCAACGTTACCCAAGGGATGGGGTCGAAAGGCTTTCCCTGGTACCTCAGTTCAAAGTATAAACCCGAATCAGGGTTGCCGCCGCTGTTGCCGGTTGCGGCGATCGTGTCGCCAGCCCGGGTTTCTTCGCCGACTTGCCTGAGCAGCGACTCGTTATTGCCGTAAAGGCTCATATAACCGTCGCCGTGGTCAAGAATCAGCAGGTTACCGAAGCCACGCAGCCAGTCTGCGTAAACGACCCGGCCGCCCGCAACCGCCTTGACGTCCCGACCGGGTTTGGCGGAGAAAAACAAGCCCTTCCAGGACAAACCACTGTCCTGCCTTGGTCCACCGAAGCGGTTCATCAGTTCCCCGACTACCGGTAACCGCAACCTGCCCTTCAATTGGCGAAACGACCCTGATCCCGTATCGGCCTTCGGCAAGCCCTGACTGGCTATGCGTTTGCCGCGTTTCTTGTTCTTGCGCGCCGCTTCCTTCGCGAGCCGCTCGATCAGCTGGGAGAGCCGTTCTTCATCATGTTTGAGGGTGGAAAGCTGCTTGCGGCTCTTGTCGATGTCGTCCGAAACCTTGACGTAGATGCGCTGGCGTTCCGCTTTTTCCTTCTCCAGCCGGCGCATTTGCAATGTTTCCTCGCTTTGCAGCGCGTGCAGTTGCGAACTCTTGCGGCGCGATTCGTCTATCAGTTTCTCGAGGTCGGCGAGATTTTCCCTGAGGCTGGCGAGGAGCTCGGCGCGGGCTTGCGAGACGTAACTGAGGTAGTGCAACTGACGCGCGATATCGTTTGGGTCTTCGCCGTTGAGCACCAGCTTGATGGCGTCCGACTGTCCGCCGACATACTGCTGATAGAGCAGCCGGCCGAGCGTGGCCTGTTCGTCGGCGATGTTGCTTTCCACGATACGAGTTCGTGATTGCAGCGCGGACAAAGCGCTATTGACTTCGCGCCGCTGGCCGGAGATCTGATACAACTTGCGGCTGGTCTCGCTGACCGCGCGCTCCGAGTCCTTGAGCGCATCGGCTACTTCGGCTTTCGACCCCTCCGACTCGGCGAGCTGCTTCTGCAGGGCCTCGATGCGGCCGCGAATGTCTTTCAGTTCATCCTTGGGTCCGGCCTGCGCTCCGACCGAAACGGCCAGCATGAACAGCGCCGCGACTGCAGCCAGAGATAGCGGAGGGTTGTTGCGCGCCGTTCTCAAGACTTGCCGCGCGCCTGCGCCGCCACAGCGGCCGCAGCCTGCTTTGCCTTGTCCTGGTCGCCCAGGTAGTAGTTGCGCAGCGGCCTCAGCGCATCGTCCAGCTCGTAAACCAGCGGGATGCCGGTGGGAATATTCAGCCTCACGATGTCCTTTTCCGTTACGTTATCGAGATATTTCACCAGCGCGCGGATGGTATTGCCGTGCGCGACCACAAGCACGCGTTTGCCGGCTTTGACTTGCGGCGCGATCACATCGTTCCAGTGGGGCAGAAAGCGCGCCACCGTGTCCTTCAGGCATTCAGTGAGAGGAATATCCCCGGGTTGCATGTCGGCGTAGCGACGATCGTTTCCGGGATAGCGAGGATCGCCCGGTTCGAGCGCGGGCGGGGCCGTGTCGTAACTGCGGCGCCAGACCAGAATCTGCTCTGCGCCGTAGCGTTCGGCCGTGTCGGCCTTGTTCAGACCCTGCAGCGCGCCGTAGTGACGTTCGTTCAGCCGCCACGAAAGCTGCTGGGGGATCCAGGTGAGATCCAGTTCTTCAAGCGCAATCCACATCGTGCGGATCGCGCGCTTGAGCACCGAACCATGGGCGAGATCGAAGGTAAAGCCTTCCAGTTTCAGCAACCGGCCGGCGTCGTGGGCTTCCGCAAGACCTTTCCCCGAAAGATCGACATCGGTCCAGCCGGTGAACCGGTTTTCCTGGTTCCAGACGCTTTCGCCGTGGCGCAGCAGTACGATTTTTTTCATGGAAACATGTAATGGTCGCCGGGTTGGAGGGATGCGGGCGCTTTCGCGCCCAGCGGATAGAATTGTAGTACCCGCATCGGTGAGTGTCCCGCCGGCGTTGTTGGTTTCCAGCGGTCACCTTGCTCGGAACAATGAAGAACTGCCACCAGGAAGGACTTGCCTCGACGATCTCGAATCTCAGTGCCCTGGATACGTGGCGCGCCAGGCTGGCTCTCGCGTTGATCGGGCTCGCCTGGGTATTGCCGTTCCAGAGCCCGAATTTTCTCGAGCCTATCTCCAGCTTCTATGGCGAAGCCGCCGCCGTCGTCCTTGGCTTCGCCGCGGTCACCTGCCTGACCGGCCGTTTTGCGTGGCCGCTTGTTCAGTTGCCCCGTTCCAGCCTGGTGTTTCTCGGCTTTGCCGCGCTGATTCTCGTACACGTCGCGCTCGGTCGCACAGTTTATCCGCAGCAGAACCTGCTGGCGATCCTCTACCTGATCTGGGCGATGGCAATTGCCGCGCTCGCGTGGCGTCTGCGGGAAATTTTCGGGTTGGAGACGCTGGCCGCGACCTTGTCATGGTTTGCCCTGGCCGGCGCGCTGACGAGTGCGGCAATCGGTCTGGTCCAGCTATGGGGGGTCTCGTCGCCGCTGCAACCTTTCATGCTGCCGCAAGTGAATGGACGCATCTTCGCCAATACCGGCCAGCCGAACCATCTGGCAAGTTATCTTTCCATGGGAATCGCATCGCTGACCTTTTTATATGGCTCCGGGCGCGTTCGTTTGCCCATCGCGCTCGCAGCGCTCGCGCCTCTGTTCTTGGTGCTGATCGCGTCCGGCTCGCGCAGTGTCTGGCTCTATCTGCCGGCCCTGCTGATTCTGGCGATGTTCCACCGCGTGCTGCGCCCGTCACCCGCCGCGTCACGCATCCTTCTGCTGAGCGTTGTGGTCTTTGCGGGACTTTTGCTGGCGCCGTGGATCGCCGGCATTCTGCTCGAGCCTTCCGGAATTTCAGTCGAGGCGATCGGCAGCCGCCTGCGCAGCCAGGGCATGTTGTCACCGGTTCGATTCCGTCTGTGGCACGAGGCCTGGCAGATGTTTTGCAATGCGCCGCTGTTCGGACAGGGATTCCGGCAATTCCCGTGGCAGCACTTTCTGCTGAATGCGCAGTTGCCGCCGCCGCGGGCAGAGGACCTCATCAACAATAACGCGCACAACCTGCTGCTCCATACGATGGCCGAATTCGGGCTCGCCGGGGTTGCTGTGCTGGCAGCGGGATTCGCATTCTGGCTGCACGGCACAGCGCGGAATGATTTCTCGGCTGCGCTGTGGTGGGTGTTGTCGCTCGCTATGATTCTGGGCATTCACAGTATGCTAGAGTACCCGCTCTGGTATGCCTATTTCCTGGGTATCGCCGCGGTTGTGCTCGGCGCGTCTGAATCTGCTGCAACAACGATCGGCAAGCGGACCGGCGGCAGGCTGGTGCGGGGTCTGATGCTGCTGCTTGGATGGATTGCCGTTGCCAACGTCTATCAGGACTATCGCACGCTTCAGCTCCTGCATCGGGTCCCGCCGCGAGATGCCACTGGAGAGAACCATGGTCCGGCTGCGGCGCTGCTCGAATTGCAACAGCATTCACTGTTTGCACCTTTCGTGGAACTCGCGCTGGCGCGCACGATAGTGCTGAACCGCGAACAGCTCGGGAACAAGGTCATCCTCAACGAGGCCGTCATGCATTTCGCGCCCGCGCCGGATGTCGTTTACCGGCAGGCCGTCTTGCTCGCCCTCGATGGACAGGAGGATTCTGCCAGAACCCAGTGGGATCTGGCCGTGGCGAATTATCCGGGCGAACGGGCGCGAATGCTGCAGGTGTTGGAGGCGGTGGCCTCCCGCGAGGTACTCGTTGCCGGGCTTGCAACCCATGCAAAAAATAGATAGTTGAGGAAGCATGATGAGATTCGTAATGAACAATATCTGGCTTGTGCTGGCCGCGGCCGCAAGCGGTGCCATCCTCGTATGGCCTTTGATCAATCGGCGTCTTAGCGGCGTGCCCGAAATCGGCGCGCTGGAGGTAGTACAACTGCTGAATCGCAAGAATGCGTTAATGATCGACGTGCGCGAGCCGGCGGAATTCAGTGCCGGCCATGCGCCGAACGCGAAGAATATCCCCCTGGCGCAACTCGACAAGCGCATCGGGGAACTGGAGAAATTCAAGAACCGTCCGGCGGTCGTTCTTTGTCAGACCGGCGGCCGTTCGCGTGCGGCAATCGCTCTGCTCAAGAAGGCCGGCTTTGTCGAAGTCGTCGTTCTGGCCGGCGGCATCAACGCCTGGCAGCAGGCCAACATGCCGGTAGAGAAGTAATGCGGAACATCAGCATGTATTGCACGGCGGGCTGCCCCTATTGCGTGGCCGCCGAACGGTTGTTGAACAGCAAAGGTATCGCGCACATAGAGAAGATTCGCGTCGATATGCAGCCCGCGCGATACACCGAAATGATGGAACGCACCGGCAGGCGCACGGTTCCACAGATCTACATCGATGATCGGCATGTCGGTGGATTCGATGACCTTGCCGCGCTCGATGTCGCCGGCGGGCTCGATTCCCTTTTGCGCGATGAGACGCGGAAAACCGCGGCCTGAACCCCCACACTCCAACGAGACCAGTTCACATGAGCCAGCAGCCCAATCAGCCGGTGTTTTCGATCGAGAAACTGTTCGTAAAGGATCTCTCGGTAGAGGTGCCGAACGCACCGAGGATCTACCTCGAACGTGATACGCCGCAGGTCGAGATCCAGATGAATACCAGGGCCAGCCCGATCGATGAGGGTTACTTCGAGGTTGTCGTGAGTGTAACGGTTACGGCCAAACTTGCAGAAAAGACCGTTTTTCTGATTGAGGCGAGTCAAGGCGGCGTGTTCCAGATTCGCAATCTGCCGCAGGAGGAACTCGATCCGGTGCTGGGGATCACCTGCCCCAACATTCTTTATCCCTACGCGCGCGAGGTCATCTCGGATGCGGTCGTGCGCGCCGGTTTTGCGCCGGTATTGCTGAACCCGGTCAACTTCGAAGCCATATTTCAGGCGCAGCGCGAAGCGGATGCTCAAAACAAGGCTGGGGCGGGAGCGACGCATTAACGGGCTCAACGTGATCGCCCGGCCGTGGTTTCTGGCTGTCCTTGCGGCACTGTTTGCCAGTGCAAACGCGACGGCACAGGAGTTTCGATCCGTTACCGAACCGGCGGCAATCCTATACGACGCACCGTCGACCAAGGCGCAGAAGCTCTTCGTCCTATCCCAGGGTTACCCGGTGGAGGTTGTCGTCAAGCTCGAGGCGTGGATCAAAGTCCGCGACGATACCGGTGAGTTCGCCTGGATCGAGAAAAGTCGCCTGTCAGAACGTCATACCGTCATGGTGAAAGTGGCAGGTGCCGAGGCACGCCAGGCAGCCAATGAGAATTCCCCGGTCGTGTTCACCGCCGAAAAAAACGTTTTCCTGGAACTGGTCGATAGCGCGGTCGGCTGGGCCAAGGTGCGCCATAAGGACGGCGCCACCGGATTCGTCAAGGTTAGCCAGCTCTGGGGCCTATGAGGCTCGCCATTCTCGGCGCCGGGGCATGGGGCACGTCGCTCGCCATTGCGCTGGCTCCCCGCCATCAAATCTCGTTGTGGGCCCGTGATCCGGTGCAAAGCCGGAAGCTGGCAGCCGAACGCATCAATGCACGCTATTTGCCTGATGTGGCGATACCCGAGCGCGTCCGCCTAGCAGCGGAGGTGGAATCGGCCATCGAGGATAGCGAGTTGATCATCGTCGCCGTTCCTACATCGGCATTGCGCGAGACTTTGAGGCGGGCTGCGTCCGCCGCAGCGACAGCGGGGGTGGTCTGGCTGTGCAAGGGATTCGAAACCGGAAGTGCGAAATTTCCGCACCAGGTGGCTGAAGAAGTCCTGCCATCCGGACAGCCGCGCGCCGCCCTGTCCGGGCCGAGCTTTGCCAGCGAAGTTGCGCGCGGCTTGCCGGCCGCGGTAACGCTGGCCTCTCCCGATCCGCAGTTTGGCGCCTTGGCCTCGCGGGAACTGCACACCGGCCGGCTGCGTGTCTACTCCAGCGACGATCTTGTCGGGGTGGAGACCGCCGGAGCCGTGAAGAATGTCATCGCCATTGCTGCCGGTGTTTGCGATGGCCTGAACCTGGGTGCTTCGGCGCGCGCGGCATTGATTACGCGTGGCCTGGCGGAAATGACGAGGTTGGGCGTGCGCCTCGGCGGCCGTGCCGAGACTTTCATGGGGCTTGCCGGCGTCGGCGACCTGATGCTGACGGCAACGTCTGATCTATCCAGAAATCGGCGGGTCGGACTGCAGCTCGCGTTGGGACGACCGCTGTCGGCGATCCTGGTAGAGCTCGGCCACGTGGCGGAAGGGGTCTACACGGCACCGGAAGTAGTGCGTATTTCGAGACGGCTTGCCGTCGACATGCCGATCACTTTGGCGGTCTCACAATTGCTCGACGGAGCAACTTCGGCCCGCGACTTGGTCGACAGCTTGTTGCAGCGCGGGCCAAAACCAGAGAGCGTGCGCTAACTCGCCATGCCGGCGAAGCCGTTTTGTCGCCACCCTTCGTACACCACCACCGCGACCGCATTAGACAGGTTGAGGCTTCTGCTTGCCGCCACCATCGGCAAGCGCAGACGAAGCTGCGGATCAAAACTTGCCAAGAGCTCTCTTGGCAGTCCCCGGGTTTCAGGCCCGAATATGAGCACGTCACCGGGCAGGTATTGGACGCTGTCGAAACGTCTCGTCGCCTTGCTGCTGAAAGCGAAGCGCCGGCCCGGCAATGCCTGCAGCAGGGCAGCCCAGTCTTCGTGGACCTGAACGGAAGCGTATTCGTGGTAATCCAGCCCGGCGCGTTTCAGTTGGCGATCGTCGAGCTGAAATCCCAGAGGCTGGATCAGGTGCAGCCTGCAACCGGTATTGGCGCAGAGCCGGATCACGTTCCCGGTATTGGGAGGAATCTCGGGCTCGAACAGGACGATATCGAACATTATTTGTTGCAATTTGGGAGACTTAGTAGTTTAATCTTGTAATTCAATGATCTGCAACTCAAACCTCAAGTTAGACGGAAAGAGACGCTTCCACACGTAAACCAGGCAGATGGGCAGACCGGAAAAAATCAGGCTGGGCGAAATTCTTCTTCAGCAAAAATTGCTGACGGAGGACAAGCTCAAGACTGCGCTCGAGGAACAGAAGCGCAGCGGGCGTAAGCTCGGCCGCATTTTTATTGATGCCGGGTTTGTTACGGAAGAACAGATCGGAAGCGCGCTTGCACGGCAATTGCAGGTTCCCTTCATCAACCTCAAGCATTTCAATATTCGCCCGGAAGTCGCAACGCGCCTGCCGGAAACCCTGGCGCGCCGCTTTCGCGCGATCGTACTCGAGGATACGGGCGTGTTCTACCGGGTTGGCATGGCCGATCCAACAGACCTGTTTGCCTATGACGAAATCAATCGCGTCCTGAAGCGCGAGATTCAGCTCGCGGTGGTCGGAGAATCGCTGCTGTTGCAGACGATCGACCGGGTCTATCGCCGCACCGAGGAAATCAGCGGCCTGGCGCTGGAGCTCGGAGAGGAGCTTGGCGAAACCACCGATTTCGCCGCGCTCGGATTGACGCCGGGTGCCGAAGACGCGCCGGTGGTGAAGTTGCTGCAGTCCGTGTTCGAGGACGCCGTGCAAGTGCGCGCTTCGGATATTCATATCGAGCCCCAGGAACACAAGGTGCTGATCCGTTTCCGGATCGACGGCGTGCTGCACATCCAGGCCGAAGCTGAATCGAAGATCGCCTCTGCCCTCACCCTGCGGCTGAAACTCATGGCCGGCCTGGATATCTCGGAAAAGCGCCTGCCCCAGGACGGGCGTTTCAATGTCAAGGTCAGGAACGTTCAGATTGACGTGCGCATGTCGACCATGCCCACGCAGCATGGCGAATCCGCTGCGATGCGCTTGCTCAATCAGAGCGGCGGCTTACTGGGCCTCGAGCGCCTCGGATTGCCCAAACGCATGCTCGACCGGCTGCGCTCCGTCATCCGTCGGCCGAGCGGTATGGTGCTTGTGACGGGGCCGACCGGCAGCGGCAAAACGACCACCCTGTATGCGGCGCTCCAGGAGTTGAATACACCGGAGCGCAAAATCATCACCGTGGAAGACCCGGTGGAGTATCGCCTGCCCGGAATCAACCAGGTGCAGATCCACGAAAAAATCGACCTGACGTTCAGCAGGGTGCTACGCACCGCGTTGCGCCAGGATCCGGATGTGATCCTGGTCGGCGAAATGCGCGATCAGGACACGGTCGAGACCGGATTGCGAGCGGCCATGACAGGTCACATGGTGTTCTCGACGTTGCATACCAATGACGCGGTCAGTACGCCGATCCGGCTGCTGGACATGGGCGCGCCGCGCTACATGGTTGCCATGTCGCTGCAGGTCGTGGTCGCGCAACGCCTGCTGCGGCTGGTTTGCGAAAACTGCGCCGAAGATAAGCCGCTCGATCCGGCCGAACACGAATGGATGCGAATGCAACTGGGCGGCACGGTGGAGGGCCGCAGCTTCATGAAGGGCAAGGGTTGCACCCAGTGCAACGGTACCGGTTATCTGGGCCGCACCGGTGTCTACGAAATGCTGGAAATGACCAGGCCGGTGGTGGAAGCGGCCAATCAGGCCGACCCGGCCATATTCATCGGTGTGGCGCGCAAACAGATGGAAGGCGAGACCCTCATGGATCACGCGGTCCAGCTTGTCGACGGCGGCCGCACGACGGTGGAAGAGGCCATGCGCATCAGCAGCCAGGCTGACGACGCATGAGTTTTTTCGCTTACAAGGGCCGCAATGCCTCCGGAGAATTGGTGCGCGGCGTCATGGAGGGGTCGGATAGCGGCGCCATTGCCGGGCAGTTGTTCAGCGCCGGTATTACGCCGGTCGAAATCGGCGAAACGAACCGCGTGCAGACTTCCTCGGTCAGCGAATATTTCTCGCGTCTGAAGCAGCAACCGATACGGACTGAGGATCTGCTGTTGTTCAGCCGTCAGATGTACACGTTGCTCAAGGCGGGCGTTCCGATCATGCGTGCCCTCGGCGGCCTGCAGGAGTCAACCGGCAATCCGACCTTCAGGGAAGTCCTGCGCAGCCTGCGCGAGAATCTCGATAGCGGCCGACCGCTGTCGGTCGGCATGCAGCGACAGAACGGCGTGTTTTCGCCCTTCTATATCGCCATGGTCTATGTCGGTGAAACGACGGGGCGACTGGAGGAGATTTTCCTGCGCATGTTCAACCATCTCGAGTTCCAGGATGCCATGCGCAATCAGGTCAAATCGGCTTTGCGCTACCCCATCTTCGTCGTGGCGGCCATGGCGATCGCCATAGTCATCATCAATCTTTTCGTCATCCCCGAATTTGCCAAGGTCTACAAGGGTTTCAACGCGGAATTGCCGGCCATCACCAAGCTGCTGATCGGGTTTTCCAACGTGCTGATCGCCACCTGGCCCATTCTGCTCGGCGGGCTGATCGCCGCTGTCTTCGCGTTCCGCAGCTACACGCGGACCAAGCTCGGCAGATACGCCTGGGATCGGTTCAAGCTGCGCATCCCCATCGCCGGCAAGATCGTGCTCAAGGCCACCCTGGCGCGATTTTCCCGCAGTTTCTCACTTTCCATGCGCAGCGGCGTACCCGTGGTGCAAGGCCTGTCGCTGGTTGCGCAGACAGTGGACAATTCTTATGTTGCAGAGAAAGTGGAAAAAATGCGGGAAGGCGTGGAGCGCGGCGAAAGTGTGTTGCGCACAGCCCAACATGCCGGGATATTTACGCCGGTTGTGATGCAGATGGTCATGGTGGGCGAGGAATCCGGCGCACTTGATGACATGATGGAAGAGGTCGCTGAAATGTATCAACGCGAAGTCGAATACGAACTGAAGACGCTGGGTTCGCAGATCGAACCGATCCTCATTGTCTGCCTGGGAATTCTGGTCCTGATCCTTGCACTGGGTGTGTTCCTGCCAATCTGGGATCTGGGCCAGGCGGCCTTGAAGAAGTGATCGATGTGCAAAGGATCGAGGCACGGGTGTCAGCGCGGTGCAAGTCAACTGGAACTGGCCGTGAGCATCGCGTTGTTCGCGATCTTCCTGGTCGTGTTCCTGGAGCGGGCGTCCTACTACCAGGAGTACGCGGAAAAGACCGCAATGGAAATGACCGTGGCAAACATGCGCACCGGACTGAGGTACAAGATCGCCGACCTGATCATCAACAACAGGCTGTCGGATATACCGACACTGGCAGACGAAAATCCGGTGAATTGGCTTGCCGGCCAGCCGGAGAACTATCTGGGCGAATTCGATTCGCTGCCCGGAGATGGGACGGTGGGAAAGTGGTACTACGACACGCGCAAGCGGGAACTGGTGTACACGGTGAACAATCGGCGCCATTTTGTGCCGTACGGCGCCTCGGATTTCACCGTTCGTTATCAGGCTGCGCGAATTCAGGGCCCAGCAAACACTTCGGCGCGAACTTCCGGGGTGCAAGTGTGGGTCGAACTGAGGCAGCCACAGGGATACTCATGGTCGCTGTGAAACAGGCACGGAACCTGCGGGATGTAGCACCGGGACGCTCCGGCAGGGGACGAAGAGTGCATTCAACAGGAGAAATACGTATGACATCTGACGCGACACACGGAACCAAGCAGCGCAGCCCCGGCTTCACGCTGATCGAGTTGGTGGTGACCATCAGCATTATCGCGATTCTCGCCGCGGTGGCGCTCCCGCGCTTCATCACACTGCAGACGCAGGCGAGAATCGCCAAGACCCAGGCGCTCTACGGCGGCTTTCGATCCGCGGCGGTGCTGGCCCATGCCCAGGCGATCGCCACGAATACGGTTACTACGGGTCCTGCGATCATTTCGATGGAGGCGCAAAACGTGACGATGATCAACGGCTATCCGACCGCCGATCTCGCCGGCATTCAGACCGCTTTGCAAATATCGAACCTGACGGAAGACGTCATCATTACGCCCGGCGGCGCCGCAGCGGGCGCCACATTGACCGTGGATGTCAACGGTGGAACGGTGCCGACTTGCCGTGTGAGTTATACGTCGCCGATCGTCGGCAGCGGGTCGCCGTTAATATCCGTGACGACGGGCGGTTGCTGAATAGTTGGGGCCGAACTTTTCGGAAGTCTGGTGAATTTGCAAACAGTGTCCATTATTGAAGAGGAGAAGCAAATGCAAGCGAAACAAAGCGGTTTTACCCTGATCGAACTGGTGGTCGTGATCATCATTCTCGGCATCCTGGCCGCGACCGCGCTGCCGCGGTTCATCAACTTGTCCAATGAGGCCCGCCTTGCCGCGGTTCAGGGCGTGGCTGCAGCGGCGACTTCCGGCTACGCGATCAATTTTGGCGCGAAAAAAGCCGGCAATGCCCAAGCCGTGACGATCAACGGCACGCAAGCTGCCATTTGTTCTTCGGCCGCCGCCGCACCGGCTTTGGGCTCGGTCATGACCGGTGGGTTCCCGGCTGGATATACCGTTGCTGCCGGGACTAGCCTCAGAGACTGCAGTGTTGCACCCGCCAACGACGGCCTGACCGGGACGTGCACGGTAACAGATGCTCAGTTGGCGGCCGCTTCAGCGACAGTGACGTACATCTGCGCCCAGTAACAAGGCCTGAAGCAATGGCGACTGCGCCCGACGCGTTTACGGGCGTCCGGCGCAGTGTGTTCCATGAGCCAGCAAGCGATGGACTGAAGCCCATGCGGGTTCAACGCGGATTTACCTTGGTCGAGTTGATCGTTGTGCTGATTTTGGTCGGCGTCCTGGCAGTGATTGCCATTCCCAGATTCACGGGTGTCGCGAGTTTCAATACCACGGGATTCACCGATCGCGTCATGGCGAGCCTGCGCTACGCGCAAAAACAGGCGATCGCCAAACGCCGCAATGTTTGTGTCGCCTTCACTGCCACGACGGTCAGCTTCACCTTCGCCTCCACCGCCGGTTCAGCTGCCGTATGCAACACCAATCTGACCGGCCCGGC
Organism: Betaproteobacteria bacterium; assembly: GCA_031414075.1. Taxonomy (GTDB): domain Bacteria; phylum Pseudomonadota; class Gammaproteobacteria; order Burkholderiales; family JACQAP01; genus JACQAP01. The sequence goes on from JANOGH010000273.1 coordinate 12,243, forward strand.
GGGGCAGAACCCGTTTTCGATTACCCCTGAAAGCAGCTCCGTCGTGACCTTTGCGACCGTGCCGGCCGACGTGACTTTCGATGCACTGGGCCGCCCTATCGTCACGGCGACGGGTTTGCCGCTCGCTGCAGCGCAGGTCATCACAATAAGCGGTGATATCTCCAGGGCGTTCAGCGTTGAGCCGGAAACCGGCTATGTCCACACCTGATCGCGTCGCTCGTCCGGCTTCCAAGGCGTACGCCATTGCGTTTGTACGGCTTGCCCGTCAGCAAGGCATTTCGCTGATCGAGATGATCATGTTCATCATCATCGTCAGCATCGGCGTCGTCGCCCTGCTGGCGGTGTTCAGCACGACGTCGCGCAAAAGCGCGGACCCGATGATCCAGAAGCAGATGCTGGCGATTGCCGAGGCGTTGCTGGAAGAAATCGAGAGCAAGCCTTTCACCTATTGCGATCCGGACGACGCCAATGCCACGACCGCCAGCAGTGCGGCCGGCTGCGCCACACTACCCGAAGCGATGGGGCCGGAAGCAGGCGAAACTCGTTCGGGCGCCACGTCGTTTGATAACGTCAACGACTATGGCCCAAGCCTCGTCATTTCTCCGATCACCGACGTAGCGGGCAACGCCATTGCCGGGCTCGGCGGGTACGCCGCGACCATTACGGTAGCCGCCTCGGCATTGAACGGGATTGCCGCCACGGACGCACTGCAGATCACAGTGACCGTCGCCGGGCCCGGCAACAGTAGCCTTGCCTTGCAGGGCCACCGCACGCGGTACGCGCCGAACGCCGTGCCATGAGCCCTCTCAATTCCTGCAGGCGGCGCGCCTGCGGCTTCACACTGGTGGAATCCATCGTGACCATCGTGCTGACGGGCATACTCGCCGGCACGGTGGCGGTGTTCGTCGTGGCGCCGATCAAGGCCTATCAGGATGTCACGCGCCGCGCCGAATTGACCGATATCGCCGATACGGCGCTGCGCCGGGTTGCTCGCGACGTGCGTGCGGCGCTGCCGAACAGCGTCCGCACCACTGCGGGAACCTGCGACGGCACCTCGACCTGCTACATGGAATTCGTGCCGATCAAATCCGCCGGCCGATACCGGGACGGGGGTCCGGGCAATTCGCTCGACTTCACGGCGGCAGCGGACACCTTCGAAGCCATCGGCCCGGGCGTAGATGTTGCCGCGGGCGATGCGATCGTCATCTACAATTTGGGCATACCCGGTTCGGAGGTTTACGCCGGCAGCGATCGTCGTACCGCCACGGCTCCGTTCGGAACGGCGCTGGCGACCACGGGATTCAGCGGCGGCGCCTTTCCGTTTTCATCGCCGGCACGCCGTTTCCATGTGGTGAGTACGCCGGTCAGCTACGTTTGCAATGTCGGGGCTGGTCAACTGCAGCGCTACGCAGGCTATGCGTACAGCGCCGGGCAGCCGCAGCCTCCTGCCGGGACGCCGGCATTGCTGGCCACCAATGTTTCCCGCTGCCGATTTGTCTATCAAACGCTGAGCCAGCTCAATGCGCTGATTACGCTGGAACTGGGGCTGACAAAAGGCGGGGAAACCGTCAGCCTCGTTTACCAGGCCCATGTCAACAATGCTCCGTAAACGCGTACGCGGCGTATCCATGATTACCGCGATCTTCCTGATCCTGGTGATCGCGGTGCTCGGGGCTTATATCGCGAGCGTTGCAACAACACAGCATACGACGGCGACCCTGGACCTTCAGGGCGCGAAAGCCTATAAGGCAGCGTATGCCGGCATGCAGTGGGGGGTATACCAGACGCTGGGTCCTCCTGGCACATGTGCCGGCAGCACCTCATTTGCACTGACGGGCGCGTTGAGCGGGTTTGCGGTGACCGTGCAATGCACGGACACGACTTTGCCGCTTGGCTACACGGAAAACGGGGTGACGCGGCACGTCTACCGGATCACGTCGACAGGTTGCAGCCCCAGCGGCGGTGCCTGCCCCGGCACGCAAGGCGGGTACTACGTCGAGCGCCAGCTCGAGGCGACACTCGACAAATGAATTTACTCATTCAATTGCTACGCAATCGAGGGCGACATTCAGGACCTTGGGTGATACAACACGTACAAAACGTTGAGATGAATGGCATGCGAAAGATCTTTTCGGTGTTGCTGCTGCTAGTTTGCACGACCATGGCCGGAACGGCCTGCGCCCAGATCGCGTTTCGCGCCGCGTCCTCGGCGTCACTCGAGGCAACGACGATCACCCTTCGCGGCGCCGGCGCCGCGGCGGAAATCAACCCCGCAGCCACCGGCGCCTGCGCCGCCACGCAGTTCATCACCCCGGCCATACCTGCAGGGTCGAACGGCGATCTGCTCGTGGCCTTGGTGCACAACCGGGACGGCGCCACGCTGACGCCCTCGGGTGCGGCCTGGACTACGCTCCACACGGACGACCAAACAAATCACCGCACGCGGGTCTACTGGCGCCTCGCCACCGGGACAGACACGCTTACGGTGACCAAGACCGGTACCTGCACAGTGAACGGCGTCATGATCGGACAGGTCGCGCGCTACAACGGGGTGGATTTCACGCAGCCGTTCGAGGCCACGGTGAGATTCGGATACCAGACCGCCGCCGCGGTCGTGAACCATGCCGGGGGAACCATCAATGCCACGGTGGCGAACTCGCTGTCGCTGTTCGCGGCCATGGTTTCCGACAACAACACCGTCAATGCCCCGACGCCGGCGACGTTCACCGCGGCATTCAACACGCTGACCGCCACGGGCAACGATGCGAACATCGCGCTGTTCCACAAGCTGGAGACCACAACCGGCAACAAAGGTCCTTACGCATCCACGATGAGTGCCACCGATCCCAGCACCGGCGTGTACGCCATCGTGCGCCCGTCCCTGGGCCTGACCATCCCAGTGCCTGCCGGCACTGTCGTCGGGGACGTGATGATCGCGAGCGTCACGGTGCGACCCTGCAGCAACGCCGCCTTGCCTTGTACGGTGACCGTTGCCGCGCACGCGGACTGGACATTGGTCGGTTCGCAGCTGCAGCCCGCCGGCGGGGGTACGGGCGGCAACGGGAATCAGTTGTTCGTCTACCGGCGTGTGGTCACCGGCACAGAGCCGGCCGCCTATACCTGGACCTTCGGCGGCGCCCCGGTGCAGGCGGGAGCGGCGGGCGGCATTCTGAGCTTTTCCGGCGTGGATACCGCGAGTCCGATCGTGGCCCAGCTCGGGGCGCTGACGGCATCCGCCAGCAGCCACACGGCGCCGCAAATTGATACCGGCCTCGTCGCCAACACCATGCTCGTGAGCACGCACGCTTCCAATTCCTCGACCACCTGGTTGTTTCCGGGGGGCATGACGGAGCGCGTCGATGAGGCTTCTCTCGTGCCGACCAACGATCTTGGCCTTTCCATCGAGATGAATACGGAGCTGCGGGCGGCGGCGGGCCTGACCGGGACACGCCAGGCAACCTACACGACGCCTGGCACGCCTGCGAACGATACGGGCGCTACGCACATGCTGGCGCTTCGCCCGGCGGTCCCCGTGAATCACTACGCGATCTCGGTGCTCAGCACGACGGTCGTGAACTGCGACTACGCCCAGGTCACGATTACCGCGCACAACGCCGCGCACGCCGCGGTTAATCCGCCCTCGATCCGTACCGTCACGCTCTCCGTGTCGGCCGGTGCCGCGACCGCCGCCTGGCAGCCGACGCTGGTAGTGGGTACCGGCGGGTGGACGCCGGCCGGCGCGACCGCCACGTACCTGTGGCCGGGCAACGAATCGAGCTTCACGGTGCGGCTGCGCCAGAGCGCGGTGACCAGCCTCACAGTGAACGCCAATGACACATTCGTCACCGAGGCTCTGGCCGAGGATCCGACGATCAGTTTCGTCAACTCAGTGTTTCGCATCTCGAACGGCGCTAATGCCGCCCTGTCCATCGGCACGCAGATCGCCGGCAAGCCCTCGAACACCGGAGTGGGCACGCAATCGCTGTTCCTGCAGGCAATCCGGACCGACACAGTGACCGGGGCCTGCACGAGCATTTTTCCTAGCGGCTCGGAGGTCGACATCGGCGTCGGCGCGCAATGCAACAGCCCGGCCAGCTGCACGCAGAACGTAACGCTGACGACGACTTCCGGTACAGGTTCACCGACCGGCAGCTTCGTCCCGGCTGGCGCGGGCACTTATCCGGTGACGATCCGCTTCCGTTTCTCCACCGCGAATGCGGAAGCGCCATTCTTCTTCGGATACGCCGACGCCGGCCAGATCACATTGCAGTTCCGGCATATCACTGCCGCACCCGCGGTGACGATCGCCGGTACGAGCAACGCTTTCGCGACGCGGCCGTTCGGCTTTGCGTTTCGCGGCGCGATTGCGGCCACCTCGATCCAGCACGGCACGCTACCCTCGAGCGCGCTGCTCGCTGCGGCAGGTGACCCCTTCACGATGACGGTCGGCGCCTACCTCTGGGCCGCCGCGGAAGACGACGGCACCGGCAACCCGCTGCCGGGCGCCAATATTACCGACAACGGCCTGACGCCCAACTTCGCCTCCGCAACCACCGTGAGTGCGAGCGCCAATCTGCCCGGCGTTGCGCTTGGCGCAGTCTCGCGCGGTGCGGCCTGTGCAAATCCCGCAACCATCGCCGCGGGAAGTTTTGCCGGTGGATCGGCGACCGTCAACGACTGGTGCTATAGCGAAGCCGGCAACGCGTTTCTCACGGCAGCTTCCAACAACTACATTTCGGCAGGGGCCAACATCACCGGCAACAGCGGGCTGGACGGTACGGGAGCCGCGGGGGGCTACGTCGGCCGCTTCCGACCCAAGAATTTCGTCCTCAGTGGACTTCCGACCCTGACCAACCGCTCCGCGGCGACTTGCGCGCCCGCGTCGGCTTTTACCTACATGAACGAGGGACTGGATGTTGCGTTCACGCTGGTCGCGCGGAATACGCAAGGCGCGACGACGCAGAACTACGACGGACTCTATGCCAAGCTCGGCATTGGGACGTTTGCGAACTTCAATTTCGGGGCGAGGAGCGGCGCGACCGATCTCATCGCTCGTGTGGATTCCAGCGCAAACCCGGTCGGCAGCTGGTCGAACGGCGTTGCCAGCATCACGGCGACCACCGGCATCCGTCGCGCCACGCCCGACAACCCGGATGGACCCTTTACCGCGGTGCAATTCGGCATCGCGCCGGTCGATTCGGACGGCGTCGCGATGAGTACGCTTGATTTTGACGCCGACGGCAATAGTGTCAACGAGCGGACCAATCTTGGCGTGACGACCGAAGTTCGCTTCGGGCGCATGCGGCTCGGCAATGCTTTCGGCAGCACACTGCTCGACCTGCCGTTGCCGTTGACAATCGAGTACTACAACAGCAGTGGCGTATTCACCCTCAACACCAGCGACAGTTGCACCACGTTGTTGGCAAGCAATCTGAGTTTTGCATTTGTTGGCGGCACGCCGAATCTGGTTGCGTGTGAAACGAGCATCAGTCCGGTCTCGACCCTCTATTTCACCTCTGGCAAGGCGTCGGCTACGGCGCCGCCGGCAACCACGCCGCTGCCGAGACTGACCAAACCCGGCGCAGGTAACGATGGCGCAGTGGACATCACGGTCAATCTGGGGGCAGCCTTGGGCAATACATGCCTGGCCGGCATATCCAGCCCCGCGACGGGCGCAGGCAAGACCTGGCTGCAGGGCAACTGGGGCGCCGCGACCTATGACAGAAACCCGCAGGGGCGGGCGGCATTCGGCGTGTTCAAAAGCGCCGATCAATTTCTCTATTTGCGTGAAGTTTATTGAATCAGAAAGGGCTTTAAATTCCGTATTGACGACAATGGGTTATTGATATATCTTCGAGTGCATAATTAAGATGAGACCGATGCGCTCCCTGTTTTCCCGTCAGCAAGCTGCCGAATTGGCAGCGGTAAACCTCTTTGGCGATCGCGCAGAGGTTGGGCAGGTTCGTCGTAACGGCTCGGGGCGGCCTGTCGTGAACGTGTGTACGCATTTTTCCAATACAGGGGACGAAGTCGAAACACTGCAGCGGCTGCGCCGCGAGTTGCATCTGGATAGGTTCATGTGTGCGACCCTGTTGCCGGCGCGACAATATCAGTTGCAATCGATCGATGCGCCGAACGTTCCCGAAGCGGAGATGAAATCGGCCGTGCGCTGGCGGCTGAAGGACTTTCTCGAGTATCCGGTGGAGACCGCGACCGTCGACGTCGTGGCGATTCCCGCGGATCACACCGCCGCCGGTCGCGGCCGGTCGGTTTACGCCGTCTCCGCCCGCAACCAGGACATTGAATCGCGCATGAAACTGTTCGCCCAGGCCAAGATTCCGTTGCGCGTGATCGAGGTCGCGGAGATGGCGCAGCGTAATCTTGCCACGCTGTTCGAATCCGACCAGCGTGCCTTGGCGATGCTCAGCTTCAGCGAGGAAGGCGGACTGCTCACCTTCAGCGCCAGAGGCGAGCTTTATCTGTCACGCCGGATCGAGATCAGTCTCGATCAGCTGGTCGGTGTGCGGGCAGCGGAGCGCGATCAATTGTTCGAACGCATTACCCTGGAATTGCAGCGCTCGCTGGATCACTTCGATCGCCAGTTCAGCAGCATTCCGCTGGCGCGTCTGCTGCTGGCGCCATTGCCGGACGAGCTGGGATTGTCCGCCTACCTTGCGGGAAACCTGTCGGCACTAGTGGAATCGGTGAACCTGGGCGACGTGCTCGATTTTCACGACGTGCCGGAACTGCGCGAACCGACTGAACAGATGATGCGGTGGCAGACTCTCGGCACGGCGTTGCGTGTCGAATCGGCATAGAACGGAGAAAAAACAGCCATGCCGCAGCAGATCAACCTGTATAACCCGGCCTTCGAGGCGAAGCGCGCGCTGATTTCCATTAAGGGTGCAGCCGCCGGATGGGCGGCGACGACGGCACTGGTCGTTGCGTTTGCCGGCTATCAGTCGATCAGCTTGCGTTCAGCTCAGCAACAGGAGCACGAACTGGAGCGGCAGCTCAGCACCGCGCAGGCCGACGCTCAACGATTAGGAAGTCAAATGGCATCGCGCCGGCACGATCCGCGGATAATCGAGGAGGTCACTCAACTGGAAGGGGACGTCAAAGGCCGGCAGGAAGTCATGAATATGCTGCGCTCCGGCGAACTCGGGGATACCCGTGGTTTTTCCGACCATCTCACGGCGTTCGCGCGCCAGTCATTCGAAGGTGTCTGGCTGACCGGATTGAGCATCGCAGCGGCTGGACGCGACGTTGCGGTCGAAGGGCGCGCCCTGCAAGCCGCCTACGTCCCGAGTTATCTCAAGCGGTTGAACGGTGAAAATGCGATGGGAGGACATCCCTTTTCGGAATTGGTCATTCAGGAGCCTGCGCCCGATCCGGCTGCGAAGGCCCCGGTCCGTTCCAACTACGTGGAATTCCGACTGAGCACCAAGCCGAATGCGAGCGCCATGCCCAAGGCTGGAACACAATGAAGCAGGCGTGGGAAAAGCTCGCACGCAGATTCGATGCCCTGAAGCCGCGCGAGCGCGTAATGGTGTTCGCGGCCGGGGTGGCGATCATAGCCGGATTGGGCTTCGTCCTGGCGATCGATGGCGCACTTGCCAGACATAAAATCCTGGCGGCCAATGCCGAAAAGCACCGTATCGATCTAGCGCAATTGCAGAAGCAGAACGCGGAATTGTCCCGCCTGCTCAACCAGGATGCGGACGCGGAAGCACGCAAGCGCATCGATGATCTGCGGCGTCAATTGGGGGGCTTTGACACCGAGCTGCGAAGCGTTCAGCAGGGTCTGGTGCCGCCCAACCGGATGGTCAAGGTCCTTGAAGACATGCTGAGCCGCGACTCGCATGTGCGTTTGGTGAAACTGCGCACCCTTCCGGTTGCAGCCCTGATGGAACCGGCGGGCGTCCCTGTCGACGACACGGCGGTAAAACCACCCGTGGCGTCGAAAAATCTGGTCTACAAACACGGCATGGAGTTGACGGTCGAAGGCAATTATCTTGACCTGCTGGCGTATCAGGCGCGACTGGAGAAACTTCCATGGCGCATGTTTTTTGCTCGCACCAGCGTGAACGCAATCGACTATCCACGAGTGCTCATGACGATCAAGCTGTATACCCTCAGTCTGGAGGAAGCGTGGCTGGTCGTGTGATGCACCATTCGCCGATCCTGGCTGCACTGATCTGCGTCGTGACGGCCTCGACAGCAGCCGCACAGACTTTGCGTGATCCGACCCGGCCTCCGTCGGTGGCGAGTGCCAGGGGAGGCGCAGGCAGGATCGAACAGTCGGCATGGATTCTCCAGTCGGTACTCATTTCGCCCGAACGCCGTTACGCGATCATCAACGGTGAGGTCGTCAAGCTGGGCGGCTCGATTGCGGGTGCCGAACTGGTTGCCGTTGCCGAGGAGCGCGTGACGCTGCGCACGCAGGATGGATTGCGCATCGTCCACCTGTTTCCCGACGTAAGCAGACTGGACACCGCCGACGCAACCAGGCGCATACCCGTGCCAGACGCGGGAAAAAACATGAAATCTGACCCACCTGGTAACGCCGCAACGAAGCAATGAACAAGACCAGGGACGCCATGAGACGGATTCTCGCCGTGCTGCTGTTGGGTCTGCTGAGTGCGTGCGCGACGACGACACCCACCGGCACGACTTACGACGGTGCGAAGAAAGGAATGGCCGAAGCCGCGCGCCTCCCGCAATCCACCTCCCAGTCGGAAGACGTGGGCCGTGCCCTGTTGCCCCCGCTCAAGGTGGAAATGCCGCAGGTCGACGGTCGGCTGATCGAACCGCGATTCGATCTGGCGGTCAACAATGCGCCAGCGGGGCAGGTGTTCATGGCGATCGTCTCCGGCACCCGCTACAGCATGGTTGTGCATCCCGGCGTCAAGGATCCGATCTCGGTGAACCTGCGCGACGTGACCGTATTCGAAGCCCTGGACACGATTCGCGAGGTCTACGGTTACGAATACAAGATGCTGGGCAATCGCATCCTGATCGAGCCCCTCAGCCTGCAAACTCGCGTGTACCAGGTGAACTACCTGATGAGCCAGCGCAAGGGCAAGACCGAGGTCAGGGTGAACTCCGGATCCATATCCGATTCTGCTCCGAATGCCGGAGGTGCCGCGCAGCCTGCCGGCACCGGCGCCGGCGTGACGACAACGGCACTGGAGAGCGTCCGCGTCGTCACCACTTCGACCAATGATTTCTGGGTAGAGATAACTGCCGCACTGAACGCCATCGTCGGCAAAGAAGGCGGTCGCAACGTCGTGGTAAGCCCGCAGTCTGGTGTAGTCGTCGTGCGCGCATTGCCCTCGGAATTACGCGGTGTCACCGATTTCCTCAAGACCATGCAGGTGGTGATCGAGCGGCAAGTGATGCTGGAAGCCAAGATCATCGAAGTACAGCTGTCCGACACGCATCAGTCGGGCGTCAATTGGGCTGCATTCGGCCAGGGCACGAACAGCCGGGTCGCTGGCGGCGTGCTCGGTCCCGGCTCGGTGCTTCAACCGAACGGACCTGTCAGCGCCTTTACGTCGAGGAATACCGACGGTTCCGTCGCCTTCAGCTCGCTGCTGACCGCGAATCCGGCCTCTCCTGCTTCGATCATCGCTGGTCCAGGCACGCCCGGAACCTTGTTCGGCCTGGCGTTCCAGACCAGCAACTTTGCCGCATTGATCTCTTTTCTGGAAACCCAGGGCAATCTGCAGGTGTTATCCAGCCCGCGCATCGCCGCTCTGAATAACCAGAAAGCGGTGCTGAAAGTCGGCACCGACGAGTTCTTCGTTACCAATATCACCACCAATACCACGACCACCGGCCTTACCAATACTCAGTCGCCGACGATCACCACAGCACCGTTCTTCTCTGGCGTGGCGCTCGACGTCACGCCGCAAATCGACGAAAACAACCAGATCATCCTGCATATTCACCCGTCCGTTTCCAGAGTCATCGAGAAGACGCAAAACATCGATTTGGGAACTTCCGGCACTTTCCGGCTGCCGCTGGCATCCAGCACAATCCAGGAGAGCGATACCATCGTCAGGGTGTCCAATACAAACATCGTCGCCATCGGTGGCTTGATGAATGAAGTGACCACGCGCGACAGCAACGGCGTGCCCGTATTGGGAAACATCCCCGGAGTCGGCAGTCTTTTCAGCAGCAAGAGCCGGTCCGTCAGAAAAAGCGAGTTGGTGATCCTGATCAAACCAACGGTCATCGAAAACGACGCAAGTTGGCGTCAGGATATACTGGACGCCAAAGAGCGCATCGATGCCTACGAACGCACTGACCGCCCCGCGGGCAAAACCAAGCCCGCAAATTCTGCTGCGCCGGCACAGTAATCCTCCCGGCGCCGCGAGAGAACCGGCTGTTACGCCGATCCGGCGTCAGCGCTGACGATGTACCGCACCCATTTCGCCCTGCGTGAGCTACCGTTCGGGCTGACGCCTGATACGACCTTCGCTTTTGCCTGCACACCGCATCAGGAGGCGCTCAATACGCTTCTGGTCGCGGCAGCCAATGGCGAAGGGTTCATGAAGATTACGGGCGAAGTCGGTACCGGGAAAACCTTGTTATGCCGCCGCTTCCTGTCTCAACTCGACGGCGACACCGTCACAGCTTACATTCCCAATCCGCTGCTCGATCCGCATGGTTTGCTGCTGGCTCTGGCGGAAGAGCTGCGTGTGGATATCGACGGCGATGAAGACCAGCACAGCTTGATGAAATCATTGAATGATGTGCTGCTGGGGCATGCGCGGGCGGACAAGCGCGTTCTGGTCTGCCTGGATGAAGCACAGGCAATGCCGCTGGAAACACTGGAATCGTTGCGGCTGTTGTCCAACCTGGAAACCGAGAAGCGCAAGCTTTTCCAGGTAGTCTTGTTCGGACAACCTGAACTCGATGCGAAGCTGGCCCACGAGTCGGTCCGACAACTGCAGCAACGCATCACGTTCCAATATCACCTCTCGCCGCTCTCCCGCCGAGAACTCGAATACTACATTTCGCATCGCCTGCGGATTGCCGGGTACATGGGCGATCGCCTGTTCAACGCCGCGGCGCTGAATGCGCTCTACAGAGCGAGTCGAGGTGTGCCGCGAATGATCAATGTGCTCGCGCACAAGGCAATGCTGGCGGCGTACGGAAAGGGCAAGCACTATGTATCCTCAGCGCATGTTCGCAGCGCAACCAAGGACACACCCTCCGCCCGACCCATTCATTCTTTGATGGTCTGGGCCGGCGTCGCCGCGATGGGCGTCGTCGCTGCGTTGATCTACTGGTATCTGAATCGATGAGTCTGATCAACGAAGTCTTGCAGGATCTCGAAAAGCGTCATGCATCCGAGTCCGAGCTGAAAACGCTGCCGCCGTACGTACGTTCGGTACCAGATCGGCCGCAAACGCCCATTCGGATGTACGTAGTCGCCGCCGCACTCATGGCGGCTCTCATCGCGGTGACTTTTTTCATCGCGGGCAGCCGCCGAGCGCCGGAGGACAATGCCCAGAAGATTGTCGCCAAGCCGATTGCGGTGCCCTCGCCAGCGCCTGTGCCGGCACCGGAGGTGCCCGTCGCGCCGCCTCTGGCGGGGCTGCCGGTGCAAACAGCGACGTTCAACGCCGTCTCCAGGATTTCGGATGAATTGAGCCTCATTGGGCCGCGATCGACGCGGCCGGAGAAACCGGCGGGTACTGGGCGCAATGTGAAGCCCAGCCCTGCGAAGCCGGTTGTGGATGTCGCAGCTGAGTCCTCAACTCAAGCTGAAAAACCGCAAGTACCGGTGATTGATGCCGTACCCAAGATCGAAGCGGTAACCAAAACGGCTGCGGCCACCCTCGAGCGAGTAACCCCCCAGGCTGCGCCTCCGTCCGCTGCTGCGCAAAGCGCACCAGGCGCGATCGACAAGCAGATGCGTGAAGTGACGCCAACGGATCGCGCCGAGATCGCATTTCGCCGGGGTGTAACGCAACTCCAGGAGGGCAGGGCAAATGCGGCCGAGTTGGAATTCCGTGACGCGTTGAAGCAGGATCCGTCGCATATCGCCGCCCTCCAGGCACTGCTCGGACTGCTGCTGGACAGCGGTCGCAACAACGACGCCGAACAGCTTTTGCGCAAGGCGCTCGAGCTTAATCCGCGGCAGCCGCGCCACGCCATGGTACTGGCGCGTCTGGAAGTGGAGCGTGGTGAGCTGACCGGTGCAATCAATACCATGGTGGGCGCGCTGCCCTATGTTAAGTCCGATCCCGAATTTTATGCCTTCCTCGCGGCCTTGTTGCAGCGGGAAGGACGGCACCGGGAGGCGGTCGACTATTATCGCGCCGCCCTGCGCGGTGTACCCGGTAACGGCGTTTGGATGATGGGTCTCGGCATATCCTTGCGTGCGGCGAATCAATCGGCGGAAGCGCGCGATGCATTTCAGCGCGCCATTGAGTCGAAGCAACTGGCGCCGGATCTGCGGGAATTCGTCGAGCGACAGTTGCGCGAGCTGTCCGCCCAGAAGAAAAAATAATCGTCAGGCTTCACCCGGCGCGGGCGTTCGCGCCGCAATCCAGCCGATGACTTCGCGCGCGCCGCGGCGTTTGAGCGTTAGCGCCAGTTCGTTGAGCGTCGCTCCCGTGGTCAGCACGTCATCAACGACGGCCACTGATTTTCCGCTTACATCGACATCACACGCAAAGGCGTTGCGCACATTGGTCGCGCGTTGCTTCCACGGCAGGACCGTCTGCGGCGCGCTTTCGCGTGTCCGACGGCAGATGTCGACGGCAATATCCAGGCCGAAGTCCGCTGCCAGCCGTTGCGAAATTTCCATGGCCTGATTGAATCCGCGATCCGCCAGCCGCTCGCGCGCCAGGGGCATCGGAATGATCAGATCCGGATAGGGCTCTTCGTCCAGCGCCGCGGCCAAACCCGCTGCCAGCGGTCGTGCGCAGGCAAGATTGCCGCGATACTTCAATCCCTGGATCAGTACTGTGGCGGGAAATTCATACATGAATGGCGCAACGACACGATCGAAATGCGGCGGCTTGTTGAGGCAGCGTCCGCATACTTCTCCCGTCGGATCAGGTATCGCGCAGACCGGACAATGGCGGCCTGTCAGCCTGGGCAAGCTATTGCGGCAGCCTTCGCACAGGCCATCCACGTCGCCGTGCCCGCCGCACAGCAGGCAGACAGGAGAAATCAGCCAATGGGCAATCGGCAGGCAGTTGTCAAAAATGCGATAAATTGAATTTGACATGGATCAGCGCTTCCCCGACCATCGCTATGTCCAGATTCCAAGCTGCAACCGATAGCATGATGCCCGAGGTCGCGCAAACCATCATCCGACACAGACCCGCCGCCAAACCCGCGGTCTGGACCGTTACCCGAGTTGAAGCGCTACTGTCTGCGCCGTTCAGTGATCTGATCTTTCAAGCGCAGCAGATTCACCGGCAGCACTTTGCACCCAATGAAGTGCAGCTTTCTACCCTGTTGTCCATCAAGACCGGGGGTTGTCCCGAAGATTGCAGCTATTGTCCGCAGGCCGCGCGTTATCACACCGGGGTGGAAAACGAGCCGTTGATGTCGGTCGATGCGGTCGTTCGGGCCGCGCGGGCAGCACAGCACAATGGTGCTTCGCGATTCTGCATGGGTGCAGCCTGGCGTGGACCGAAGCAACGCGATCTGGAGAAGGTGGCGAAGATGGTGCGAGAGGTCAAGGCGCTGGGCCTGGAGACCTGCGCGACGCTGGGCATGCTCAAGGAAGGGCAGGCTGAACAGCTCAAGGAGGCGGGCCTCGACTACTACAATCACAATCTCGATACCGATCCGGTGTTCTACGGTGAAATCATCACCACCCGCGATCAGGGCGACCGGCTCGATACTCTGCAGAAAGTGCGGAAGGCCGGTATCCGTGTCTGTTGTGGCGGCATCGTCGGCATGGGCGAGACGCGTGCAAATCGCGCCGCGCTCATCGCTCAGCTGGCCAACCTCGATCCTTATCCCGAAAGTGTTCCGATCAACAATCTCGTGCAAGTGCAGGGCACCCCATTGCACGGCACGCCTGAACTCGCTCCTTTCGAGTTCATACGGACAATCGCGGCGGCGCGCATCACCATGCCGCAAGCCATGGTGCGTCTGTCGGCGGGCCGCGAAAATATGTCGGGAGAAACGCAGGCGCTGTGCTTTCTGGCCGGCGCCAATTCGATCTTCTACGGCGAAAAGCTGCTGACCACGCCTAATCCCGTGGCCGATCGCGATCGTACGCTGTTCGACAAACTTGGCATCAAGCCGATGGGAAACCACGTCGAAGGTGCGGGCACCGACTGAAGGATTGCGTCATGAGCGAACCTGCGGCACTGGACAGGCGCCAGATGCGGCGATCGTTCGAACGGGCCGCATCGACTTACGATCGGGCCGCTGTTCTGCAGCGGGAAATCGGTGCGCGTGCGCTCGAGCGCCTGGATCTGGTCAAACTCGATCCGGGAGCCATCGTTGATGCAGGTTGCGGCACCGGGTTTGCGGCTTCATCACTGAGGCAACGTTTCCCGCGGGCACTGTTGATCGAACTCGATATCGCCCCGGCAATGCTGCGTGCCGCTCGATTGCGGCGCCCACGCTGGAAAAAATGGCTTGGAGGGACCCGGGAGGTATTCGTCTGCGGCGACAATGGGCAGTTGCCGATAAGATCCGGCTCCGTGGACCTGGTTTGGTCCAATCTTGCCTTCCAGTGGGCCGACGACCTGCCAACGGTATTCGCCGAGTGCCAGCGCATATTGCGGCCTGGCGGCTTGCTGACGTTCACGACTTGCGGACCCGACACGCTGCAAGAACTGCGCACGGCTTCTGCCGGCGACGGCAGGATCCATGTCCACCGCTTTATCGATATGCACGACGTCGGCGACATGATGGTCGGCGCCGGTTTTGCCGATCCGGTCATGGATATGGAGTATCTGACGCTCACCTACACGGACGTGCGGACTCTGATGCGTGATCTCAAGGCGATGGGCGCGCACAACGTCGCGGCCGGCCGTAACCACGCCTTGACCGGCAAACGTGCGCTGGAGGATATTGAGCAGCGCTACGAATCCTTCAGACGGGACGCTCGGCTGCCTGCGACCTTCGAGGTCGTCTACGGACATGCATGGAAGCCCTTGCCGCGCATGAGTCCGGGCGGCCGCCCGGTGATCGACATCAAGTCGCGCTGTGGACGCCGATTTGACCCGTAACCTGCCAAGCGGTAGCAGTGGCGACTTTCTTGTTACCGGGTTCGGCGCCGGTGTGGGCAGGACGCTGGTTGCGTCCGCATTGCGGACGACTTGCGACTTTTCGGCTTCCTTGCCATGGCATAGGGCTTGTGCGACAATCCGCCGCGCCAAAAAGTGACGGGTTAGTTTTTTTGCAACCCTTTGCGGGGCATGCAAAAAACGGCAGTCGGCGTGGTGTTCGGCGTTCACCTTAAAATCGGTGAGCAGCGTGCCACTGTGGCGCGCCCGCTGAAAGAACACTTGAAAATCCGTCAATATCAATACAGGGCAATCGTTTGGGGGAGGGGCGAATGATCAAGACGTTGCTGCAGAAAAGCGGCGCAGGTGCGTTGACGATGTTGGTCCCTGCCCTGGCCTGGGCGCAGGACAAAGGTAAATGGAATCTGCCGGAGCCGCACACATCGGTCGCCCGCGACATGTACGACCTCCACGCGGTGGTCTTGATCGTCTGTCTGGTCATCTTCGTCGGCGTGTTCGGGGCGATGTTCTACTCGGTGATCAAGTACCGCAGGTCGGCAGGCCACAAAGCGGCGCACTTCCACGAAAACACCACCGTCGAGATCCTCTGGACGGTCATTCCATTCTTCATCCTGATCGGCATGGCATGGCCCGCAATTCAGAGCGTGCTGGCGATGCCAGACACCGCCTCGCCCGATATGACCGTCAAGGTCAGCGGCTATCAATGAAAATGGAAAGGCGAGTTTCTGCAAGAAGGGTTGGATATGATATTCTTGTTTCGAGTGTAGTCTGCCTGTAGTGTTTCACGTGTGCGCTCCGTTGGCTTGGCAGTCCAGGAAGCATTGATGCAATCGCAGCCTGCCTCTTAATTTCGCCGGTTAAGGTAACACTTTGAAAAGTTGGATCCGCCCATGGCTATAGCAATCGTATTCATATTATTGGTCGTCGGCTCTGTCGTATTTCATTTCCTGAGCCCGTGGTATTTCACACCGATCGCCTCCAACTGGGGCGCGATGGACGAC